>DATKRL010000021.1:0-44251 GCA_035532255.1 Candidatus Dormiibacterota bacterium
TCATCCGAGCAATTCGAAGCCCGCGTAGCCCTGACCAAGATTAACGACACTCCGTCGATCTTCTTTGAGGGAATGGCCGGTTCGGTGCTGCCGGTCCCGACCGCCCACGGCGAAGGCCGGGCCGAATTCGCCGATGACCAACAGATGCAAAAAGCCCTGGCCGGAAACCTCGTCGCCATGCAATACGTCGACAACTATGGCCAGGTGACTGAACAATATCCGGCCAACCCCAACGCGTCGCCACAAGGAATCACGGCCCTAACCACGCCTGACGGCCGGGCCACCATCATTATGCCGCACCCGGAGCGCGTGTTCCTGACCAAACAGCTCTCTTGGCACCCCAAAGACTGGGGCCCGGATTCACCCTGGCTAAGAATCTTCCAAAACGCCCGCGCCTGGACCGATCAAAACAGCTAGGTTCCCAGGAACTCCAGGCATTGTTGGTGTTTATCGGCGTCGATTTTGCCTTCCGCGCGCATGATGTCAACCAGCTCACGGACGGTCATAAAGGCATGGAGATTGTAGCCCTTGGCCTCCAGCCTTTGGCGGCCGCCCTTGTTGTAGTCCAGTAACACGACGGCGTCTTTGACGACCAGGCCGTGTTGTTCGATAGCCGGAATGGCTTCCAATAGGGAAGTGGCGCGAGTGACCAGATCCTCGATCATAACTACGGTGTCGCCCCTGTTATATTTGCCCTCGAGGCTTTTCTTGAGGCCGTAGTCTTTTTGCAAGCCTTCTTTGCGCATAAAAATCCAAGGCTTTTCAAGCTCTAAACTGATAGCACCGGCAATGGGCAGGGCGGCATAGGCTACGCCGGCCAGACGATCATATTTGAGTTCCTCAAGTTGCTCAGCGTAAAGTTTGGCGACCTTTTTTAGCGCTTTCGGATAGCTTATAAACAGCCGAAGATCGATGTACATCGGGCTGATAAGCCCGCTCTTGAGGGTGAACTCGCCGAATTTAAGAGCGCCAATACTATGCAGCTCGAGTGCCATATCTTTTTTTTGCGCGTCGCTGCTCATGCTTGAACTTCCTTTCGGTAACTGTTGATTTCGTCTCTTGTAGCGATGGCAGCCTGACGGGCGGCGTCTGCAAAATCTTCGCCAGACGAGGCATAGATAATGGCCCGCGAGGAGTTAATGATTAGACCTTTTCCGTCGCTGGTAACACCGGACCGGACCGTTGCTTCGGCATCACCGCCCTGAGCGCCCAAGCCAGGCACTAGGAATATCATCTTATCACCCACCAGAGAGCGGATTTCAGCCAGCTCCTTAGGGTAGGTGGCGCCCACCACCAGCAGACAATTGCCGTTGGCATTCCATTCGTCCCGGACATGCTCGGCAACATGCACGTACAGCTTGCGGCCGTCAACCAACATGTCTTGGAACTCGTCCGAGCCCACGTTCGACATCCGGCACAGCACAATAATGCCTTTGTCCTTGCGGTCCAGGAATGGCTGGAAGGCTTGACGCCCCTCGTAGGGCTGGACCGTCACGGCGTCAACGCCTAAGTAATCGAATGCGAACGTCGTGTAATGGCTGTTGGTGCTATCGATGTCGCCCCGCTTAAAATCCAAGATAATTGGTATGTCGGGGTAATTTTGGCGGATATACTCGCAGGTTCGTTTGAGTTCTTCGATACCGGCCGCGCCGCGGGCTTCATAGAAGGCCGAGTTGGGCTTGAAGGCACAGACCAGGTCGGCAGTGGCATCAATAATGGCTTTGCCGAAGTCGAAAAACGGCGTCTCACTCTCGAGAAGATGCTTGGGCAGCTTATCAATGTTGGGGTCCAGACCGACGCACAGCAAAGAGTCATTCTTCGTCCAGGCGGCTGATAGTTGGCTAATGAAATCCATATACAGAAGTGGGGTTTTCATTTATTATACATGTAATATGCCGAACCAGCCCGCAACGTTCTACGATCCCGCCAAGACATTCGATGATAACTTTGACAACGGGCCATTCTTGGATGACTCTCCGGCCTATGAAAATCCCGGCGAACCAGCCTATAGCTTCTTGGACCACAAACTGTATTCGCCCTACGGTATCGCTGCCGGCTCGCTGCCAACTTCCAAGCATGTCCGCGGTGCCTTCCAGCGCGGCTTTAACGTCGTTTGCTACAAGACCCAGCGCAGCGTGCCATTCAAGGTTAACGAATTCCCGAACGTCGTTTATCTGGACGTGCAAGGAGATCTGACGCTCGAAAAGGCCGCCAAGCCGCTAGTCGGCCAGAAAACCTCAGACGCCCCACTGGAGCAGCTGACCATCACCAACTCCTTTGGCAACCCCTCGCGCGGCCCGGATTTTTGGGTTGAAGATATGAAGCAGGCCGTAGCGGCCCAAGGCAAAGGCCAGCTGCTGATCGCCAGTGTCGTCGGCACTATCCAGGATGGTTTTAGCAAAGAGGATTATTATCAAGACTTCGCCAATGCGGCCGGTTTGGCTGTCAGCGCCGGCGCCCCGGCCGTCGAGATCAACCTGTCATGCCCGAACGTCGCCAACGAAGGTGTTGTCTGCTATACCTACGACGCCGTACTCAGCATCGCCAAAAAGACCAAAGCCAAGGTCGGTGACATACCGATTATCGCCAAGGTAGGTTACTTTGCTCCCGACCAGCAAGAGCTCTTGGAAAAAATCGTACTCGATACCTCTGATTACATATCAGCATTTTCGGCCATTAATACGATCCAGGCCGCTGTCGTCGACGAAAACGGCGAACAGTTATTGCCAGGTGAAGGCCGACTGAAAAGCGGTGTCTGCGGCGCCGCCGTCAAATGGGCCGGGCTTGACATGGTCAAGCGCCTGGACGCCTTGCGCAAAAAGCACAACCTTAGCTTTGAGATCATCGGCGTCGGCGGCGTCATGACCCCCGCCGACTTCCAGGACTACCGTGCCGCCGGCGCCGACGTCGTCCAATCCGTTACCGCCGCTATGTGGAACGACCAACTGGCCGCCGAAATCAAAGCTTCATTGTAGAATTCTGCCGCTGCCGGGCTTGGCCAGGACTTGGCCGTTGGCGTAGACGGCCGCGCCGCGCAAAACTACTTTTGACACCTTGCCGACAACGCGCCGGCCGGCGAACGGCGTCCAACCGGCCTTGGTCAATAAGTCTTCGTTTTTGATCTCATATTCGTTCATGTCAACTTCCACGTGAGTTGAGTCATCGACAGCTATACCGAATATGCGCGCCGGGTTAGTGTGCAAGCGATCGATAAGTTGCTCCCGGGTCAACCGGCCTTCGGCTTCGGCCGTCAGCATCAATGGCAGGGTAGTTTCCAGCCCGGGCACGCCGAAAGGCGGCGTGTCACTCTGTTTTTCGGCCAGTGTGTGCGGGGCGTGGTCAGATTCTATAACGTCGACGTAATCCAGGTGCTGCCAGAGAAAATCAACGTCTTTTTGGGGCTTCAAGAACGGTTTCATGTGTCCGAAGGCGCCAAGCCGTTCGGCGTCTTTGTCGGTCAAAAAGAGATGGTGAGGCGTCACGCCGCAGGTGATTGGCAGGCCGGCGTCTTTGGCGCACATCACGAATTCCAACTCGGCGCGGTTCGAGACATGGCACATGTGGGTCGGCTTGGGTACGGCCTTGAGCGTGCTTTCCACCAGATCGGAGACATCATCCTCGGCGTGCAGGAGTATGGGTTTGCCGCCGGGCCAGGCCTTGTAGATTTCCAGCAGTTTGGGTTTGTCAATGATGAAGCCGCCCGTCGTGACGTTAAGATAAATCTTCAATCCCTTAACCTTGTCGATGACTTTAGGGAACTCCTCGAAATTATCGCCTAGGCTGCCAAAGTGAAAACCGATATCGTTAACCACTTGGGAGCGGGCACTGGCAATCTTGGCCTCCAGCCGTTCCAAAGTAGTAATCGGCTCCAGGTTGTTCGGCATGTCTAGAACGGTCGTGTAGCCGCCGGCCAAAGCCGCTGATGTGCCGCTCAAAAAATCTTCCTTGTGAGTCTGTCCGGGATCCCGCAAATGAACGTGCGGATCAATCAGGCCGGGCAGTTCAATAATCTTATTCATTGATATGATTATACAGCCTTGCGGTGGACGATAGCGCGGAACTGCGCTAGACTAGTGGGAATTATGAAGCATGTCTTGTCCGTCCAACAGTTTACCGACAAAAAACTGTTAACCGAGATTTTCGACACCGCCGCCATGTTTCAGAATCTCAACCCCGACCAATATCCCAAACCCCTTCGCCACAAAACAGTGGCGACTATTTTTTATGAACCCAGTACGCGCACTCGTCTGTCATTCGAAACCGCTATCCAAAACCTCGGCGGCCAATTGATTACCACCGAGAACGCTGGCGAGTTTTCGTCGGCCATAAAAGGTGAAAGCCTGGAAGACACTACCCAGGTGATCAATGCTTTCGCCGACGGCATGGTGCTGCGCCATCACGAAGTCGGGGCCGCCAAGCGCGCGGCGGCAGTTTCAGGTATTCCGGTTATCAATGCCGGTGACGGTACCGGCGAGCATCCTACGCAAGCCTTGCTCGACGTTTATTCCATCCAGAAAGCCAAAGGCAAGATCGACGGGCTGAAAGTCGCCTTGGTTGGCGACCTGCTGTATGGCCGCACCGTCCACTCCCTGATACCGCTACTGGCCATGTATGACGTGGAGTTCTACTTTATAGCCCCGGACGACCTACAGATGCCCAAAGAGTATCTGGATCAGCTTGACGCCCAGTCCGTACCATACAAGCTTCTGGATAGCTGGAAGGATGTGATCGGCTCTACTGATGTCTTATATATGACCAGGATCCAAAAAGAGCGCTTCAAATCAGAGGCAGAATACAAGGCGCTCAAAGACAGTTTTATTCTGACGCCGAAAGACGTTAGCCAAATGAAGAAAGACTCGATCATCCTGCACCCTCTGCCGCGCGTCAATGAAATCGACCCGGCAGTCGACGGCGACCCGAGAGCCCGGTATTTCGAGCAAGTAAAAAACGGCCTTTTCCTGCGGATGTCTTTGCTAAATAAACTTTACGGCGGTACACTTAAGCCATGAACCGTGTCGGGAACAGCCATGTTATGCAGGTGGTCAGCGGCCGCTCCCACCCGCGGCTGGCAGCTGAAATCGCCGACTGTCTGGGTATTAATCTCAGCAAGGTATTGATTGAGGATTTCGCCAACGGCGAAACCCGCGTCCGTTTTCAGGAGTCGCTAAGAGGCAACGACGTTTTTATAATTCAGACCCATAGCGGCCGCTTGCATGACCAGTTAGTCGAGCAGCTGCTTATGATCGACGCCGCTAAAAGGGCTTCGGCGCGCAGCATCACGGCCATCTGCCCGCTGCTCAGTTACGCCCGCCAGGATCGCAAGTCGGCTGGCCGCGAACCGATTGGCGCCCGTTTGATCGTCGACATGTTGACTGTAGCCGGCGCCGACCGGATCATGAGCGTGGACCTGCATTCCGGTCAAACCCAAGGTTTTTTTGACGGGCCGTTCGACCACCTGATCGCTATGCCGCTTTTCAAGAAATACATCAAAGAACACTTTGGCAAAGACGTGGTGTTCGTAGCGCCGGACGCCGGCCGGGTGAAGCTGACCGAGCGCTACAGTTCGTCGATGGGCGCCGACATGGCGATCATTCACAAAACCCGCTCCGTCGTTAAGCGCAATGAGGTCGAAGCCAAGCATCTGATCGGCAGCGTCCAGGACCGCAACTGCATTATTATCGATGACATGATTGATACGGCTGGCACGTTTTGCGCGGCCGCCGACATGCTCAAAGAAAGGGGTGCCAAGACAGTCTACGGCCTGGCTTCGCACGGCATCTTCTCCGGCCAGGCGTTGGAGAAGATTGAGGCCTCGGCCTTTGAGAAAGTAGTTGTCACCAACACCGTTCCGGTTGACACCGGTGACGTTACTGCCAAGGTAGAGGTTTTGTCAGTGGCTCAGTTGCTGGCCGACGCCATCATGGCCGTGGCTAGCGGTAGTTCCTTGTCGGCCATTTTCGAAGGCGAGAACCAGATTTAGGCAACCAGGTTGCTTATTTGGCCTTAGGCTAGTATGCTCTATCAGGTATGTCTTTAGATGTTATTGTTGGTTTACAGAGAGGCGACGAAGGCAAAGGGCGCTTCGTTGATCTGTTAGCAGGTAATTATGACATCATCGCCCGAGCAAATGGCGGCGCTAATGCCGGCCACACTGTTTTGCCTAAAACCGGCCAAGCCCCCTTGGCCCTGCACCAGGTACCTGCCGGCATAGCCTATCCTGACAAACTGAACATCATCGGCAACGGCGTTTATCTGGATCCGCCAAGGCTTATACACGAAATAGAAACTATCCGCGATGGCGGCCTGGCCGTATCGCCCAAAAATCTGATGATCAGTAACGCGACACATCTAGTGCTGCCTCATCACATCCTCCTCGACGAACTACGCGAAGCGGGTAGCCACGCCCAGGGCAGTACCAAAGTCGGTATCGCTTACGTGGCGGCCGACAAATATTTGCGCGAGGGCATCCGGCTGGAAACAATCGCCGAGCCCAAAGTATTGGCGGAACATATTCGCGACGGCCTGGAGCGCGTTAATAAACTGCTGCCGGTAGGAAAGAAATTATCTAAGGACGATATCGAGACCTCCACCCAAGACTGGCTCAAAGCTGCCAAAGAACTCCAGCCCTATATGGAAGACACTACCGAAGTAGTCAATGACCGTCTTGGCCGCGGCGAACGCGTGCTGGTGGAAGGCGCCCAGGCTTTCTGGCTAGACGTTAACCATGGCATGTACCCGGCGGTTACTTCTTCGTCAACGACTGTCAGCGGCCTGCTGGACGGCTTAGGCGTCTCAGCCAAGCAACTGGGCAAGGTCATTGGCGTTACTAAATCCGTCAAGTCTCACGTCGGTCATGGCCCGTTAGTCACCGAAATAACTGATGAGAAACAGGCCACCGCCGTCCGCGGCCCCTTGGGTAAGACCGACAGCGAATACGGCGTCACTACCAAACGCCCACGCCGCATCGGCTATCCCGACTTGGTTGAGTTGCGCAACGCTATCCGCGTTAACGGAGTCAACGAATTAGCCATTTCCAAACTGGACCACGTACCGCGCTACGGCACGACCGTACCGGTGGCAACCAGTTACACCTTCCAAGGCGCCCGCCGCCTAACGGCCCCCTCTTCAGCCCTGGCCCTGGCCGCTTGCGAGCCTAATTACCGTAATCTCAAAACCTGGAAACGGGACATTAGCGGTATCCGCGACTACGACGAGCTGCCGGCCGAAGCCAAGGCTTTCGTGGACCTGTTCGAAACCGAACTCGGCGTGGCGGTCACCCGGGTCGGTGTCGGGCCGCTCCGTCAGCAAGTTATTCTCCGATAGCCAGCGTGTCTCAGATGATATATTTGGTATAGTATTAGGTATGAAGTTTATCCTGACAGCCGGATGGGATGATGGAGTTGCCGACTTGACGGAGAGATTAGTGCACGAACTGGCTGACGGGCGGCGCGTTCTGTGGTTGGTGAGTGGCGGTTCGAACGTTTTGGCCAGCGTCCATATCATGGACAGTATTCCCCCTAAACTCAGCGAAAACTTAAGTATCATGCTGGTTGACGAACGCTATGGTGAGCCGGGACATGCCGACTCGAACTGGGCGCAGCTGCTGCAGGCCGGCTTCAAGGGGGATAAGGCCACTTTGCTGCCAGCTCTTGAAGAGGGCCTAAGTTTCAAGCGGACCATTGAGCGCTATAACCAACTGGCGACGCGGGCTTTGGATGATAACGAAGTTGTCATAGCCCAGCTGGGCATCGGCGACGACGGGCACCTCGCTGGCATTCTGCCAGGCTCGCCGGCGGCTGTCGAGACGGACGCCCTGGTTGTCGGTTACAAGAGTGATCCATACACTCGTCTGACTTTGACTTTCGCGGCTTTGCGCCATATCACCGCGGCTTACGCCTTCGCTTTTGGAGACAACAAACGTAAAGCCTTAAAGATATTACAGCGCCAATCACTGCCCCTCGGTGAGCAACCGGCCCAGATTCTCAAACAACTGCCTAAGGCCTATCTCTACAGCGATCAAGTAGGAAGCAGTCGCTAATGAAGCCGCCGGCTGCCGTTAGGAAACCCCGCCTGGAGCCGGCCATCATCGTTATTTTCGGCATCACCGGTGACCTGTCCCAACGCTACCTGTTGCCATCACTGTATCACTTGATGAAAGACGGCCTACTGCATGAGCAGACAGAAATTATCGGCGTCACGCGCAGTAATATGACAGCCGGGGAGCTGTTCGAGAAAGTTGAACTCTGCGTTAACGAAGTCGACAAGATCTGTGATCCGACCGCCCTTAAAGCCATGCACGACCACACCAGTATGTTCCGGATGGATTTGGACGACCCGGCCAACTACGACGCATTACTCAATGAACTCAATGCTATCGAGGAGCAAAAAGGCTTGTGCATGAACCGTCTTTATTATTTATCGATTCCGCCACAGGCTTACACGCCGGTTGTCCATCTGCTAGGCGAAAGGGGCCTCAACGCCAGTTGCCAGCACGGCTCAGCCAAGACCAGGTTGCTGGTCGAAAAGCCCTTTGGTTTCGACCTGGAATCAGCCAAGAAACTGATTGATGAAACCGGCAAGGCTTTCGACGAGGAGCAGATTTTCCGCATAGACCACTATATGGCTAAGGAGACCGTCCAGAATATTCTGGCTTTTCGTTTCCAGAACCCCATTTTCGAGGCACTGTGGAGCCGGGAACACATAGCCAGCATCGAGATTAATGCCCAAGAAAAGATCGGTATCGAAGGGCGGGCGGCGTTCTATGAGCCGTTGGGCGCCTTGCGCGATTTTATTCAGAGCCATCTGCTGCAAATTCTGGGCATCGTCGCCATGGACCGGCCGACCATGCTGGACAGCGACCACATCCATGCCAGCAAACAGGCGCTGCTGGAGCGGGTTAAACCAGTACCGGCCGATGAGGTCGCCAAACGGGCTATCCGTGGCCAGTACAATGGATACCGGGAAGAAGTCAAAAACCCAGGTTCGGTTACCGAAACCTACGCCGCTATCACCGTCTTTATTGATAACCCCCGCTGGCACGACGTTCCGGTCACGCTCCGGACCGGCAAAGGCTTGGACGAGCGCAAAACCGAGATTTGCGTCACCTTCCACTCCACGCCAGAGGCTGCCAGCAACCAACTGAGGTTCCGGATTCAGCCCAACGAGGGCATAGAGCTGGACCTCGTCACCAAGAAACCGGGTTACAGCCGGGAGCTGCAGAAGACCGTCATGGATTTTTCATACCAGCAGAATTTTATCGACCACGGTCATCCTGACGCTTACGAACGAGTGTTGGTTGATGCCGTACGCGGCGACCACACGCTGTTCGCCACCAGCGAGGAAGTCTTGGCCAGCTGGCGGATTGTCCAGCCAGTGTTAGACGCCTGGGCCCAGCGCGACGACGACTTGGCATTTTATAAACTTGGCAGCCGAGGGCCTGTTTCGAACGATGCTGGTTGACGGTTTAGTTCTCATCTTCGCTATCAGTTCTTTGCTGCGCGGCCGCGAAATCGGCTTCGTACGGCAGGTCGGTTCGACGGCCGGCTTTTTCGGTGGTCTATTCCTGGGGGCCTGGCTGGAGCCCCACACTATCGGCCTGGCCCATAGTCCAAATGGCCGGACCCTGGTGACGCTGCTGACCACCTTAGGTTGCGCCCTGGCATTAATGACGATAGGCGAATATCTGGGAATTCATCTTAAACGGCGGCTGGTGATGAAACGGGTCAATACTTTCGACAATGGTCTAGGCGCTTTGGTAGGAGCGGTTTCGCTGCTTTTAAGCGCCTGGTTGATCGCCGCCATCCTCGGCTCTTTGCCGTTTCCGTCGCTGCAAGCGGCGTTGCGCGATTCGCGTATTATCAGCACGCTGAACAAACGCTTACCGCCGGCACCGACGCTAGTCGCCGACCTGGGCCACCTGATCGACCCGAACGGTTTTCCGCAGGTTTTCATCGGCGGCGAACCTAATCCGCCCGCCAAGGTCAACTTGCCGCCGGGCAGTGATTTGCGGACGGCCGTGGAACGCGACCGTGCTTCGGTCGTCAAGATAGAAGGGCAGGGCTGCGGCGGCCTTATCGAAGGTTCGGGTTTCGTCGTCGACAGTAGCGACGTAGCGACGAATGCCCACGTTGTGGCCGGCATTCGCAACCCTTACGTCCAAGACGACAACGGCTCGCACAGGGCTACTGTCATATGGTTCGACCCCAACCTTGATTTCGCGGTGCTGCGCGTCGGCAATCTAGCCGGGCCCAAACTGCCGATTGGCAGCGGGCGCGTCGCGGCCGGTACGCCCGCCGCCGTCCTGGGATATCCCGGCGGTGGGCCATTCACCGCTGATACGGCCGCCGTCTTGGATGAGCTCACGGCCACTGGCCGCAATATTTACGGCCGCGGCAACACCAACCGCGACATTTACGAAGTCCAGGCTGACATCATACCCGGGAACTCCGGCGGCCCGTTGATAGACGCGAACGGCACGGTTATCGGGGTTGTGTTCGCCGAATCAGTGACTTACCAAAACGTCGGTTACGCCCTAACAACCAGTCAGGTCATTAGCGCCATTAACCAAGCAGTCGCCCGCGACCAGGCTACCGGTACGGGTCAGTGCGCCGAATAAGCTCCGGTACCATTAAGCCGACAATTCTAGGGGAATAACGAGTAAATGGCCGCCACGCCGGAGACCGTCATAACCGCCGTCAGCAGCCAGCCGATATTGGTCGTTAACTTGCGGTTTTTCCATTCGCCCATAATGTGCTGGTTTTTAGCGATCAGAACGATGAGCACGATAATGATTGGCGCCACTATACCGTTAAGCACGGCGGCGTAGATTAGGGCCTTGATGGGGTTGATGCCAAGGAAATTGATGGCTAAGCCTATTAACATTGATATGATGATAACCCCGTAGAACGTGTAGCCTTGCTTAAGCTTATTATTCAGCCCCTGCCTCCGGCCGAAGCTTTCGCTGATGGCGTAAGCGCTGGAACCTGCCATGACCGGTATGGCCAGCAGGCCCATGCTGAAAATACCGATGGCAAACAGCCAATAGCTGGCATTGCCGGCGAATGGCCGCAGGGCTTCGGCGGCCTGGGCGGCGGTGCCGATATTGGTGACGCCGTGCGTGAATAACACCGAGGCACATGCCGCGATGATGAAGTACATGACTAGGTTAGAAAACAACATGCCGGAAAAGATGTCGATCCGCATCCTTCTAATTGAAGCCTTGTCCGACCCGGCGCGCTGTTTAATAGTTGTCAGCCCTTCGGCAATCTCTTCTTCGACTTCCTGAGAGGTCTGCCAGAAGAAACAAAATGGCGTAATGGTGGTTCCCAGGACGGCACAGATAATTAAGATCTGCGCCTTGCTAAAAGTTAAGTGCGGCACAATCGAATGCCTAAGGACGGTCGACCAGTCAGGGTGCGCCAGGACCGCCGAAAGGATATAGGCCAGCAAAATTATGGACAGCCACTTCAGATACTTGGCATACCTTACATAGGATGTAAATATTTGCATCAACATGATGAATAAAGTGAGACCGACAACCAGCGGCGCGAAATCCAACTGCGGCCGTATCAGCTGGGCCGCGCTGGCCATCGCCCCGATATCAGCACCGATGTTAACCGTATTAGCGATAAACAAAAACAAAGTACTGCCGTAGAGGATTTTACGACCGAAATGGCTGCGGATATTGCTGGCTAAGCCTCGTCCAGTGACCAGGCCGATACGGGCGCACATTTCTTGCACGGCCAGCATCAAGGGGAAAGTAAAAGCGGCCATCCATAGTAACCCGAAGCCGAACTGGGCTCCCGCTTGTGAATAGGTGGCAATACCCGAGGGATCATCGTCGGAAGCTCCGGTTACTAATCCCGGGCCCAGCAAGTACCAGTAGTTTTTGGCCCTTCTGAGCGGTTGGGGGTTAACTACCGGCAGCGCCTGGGAGATTCTTTGGCCGCTTTCAACTCCGTATTCCAGCGCCTGGGCCGGCGCTTCAATCGTCCGCTCTATAATATTTTTCTTTTTCATAATATAACGCTTAGTTATGATAGCAGAACCGGTTCAAATGTTATAGACCTATTATTGATTCGAATTTATTCGAAACGCAGAGCGTCAATCGGAGCTTTGCGGGCAGCCTTGACGGCAGGCACCGTACCAAAAATAACACCGACCAGAAGTGACACACCGACAGCCAGGACCACGATCTGCCAGCTGACGCTCGGCTGCACGTCAGTAAAGACTCGGAGTAGAATATCGATTATAAAGGCCAATGCCACGCCAATTACGCCGCCGGCCAGACTAAGCGTCGCTGATTCGACCATAAACTGGCTCATGATCTGGCGATTGGTGGCACCGACGGCTTTGCGAATACCGATTTCGTGCATTCGCTCTGCCACGGAAACCAGCATGACGTTCATAATACCGATACCGCCGACCAGAAGTGAAATGGCCGCCACGCCGGCGATCAAGCGCGTCAACAGGCTAAGTATGTCGTTACTGGTTGATAAGTTCTGGTTGCCCGAAGCTACCGTCAAGCCGCTGTCGCCACCATGGGCCTGACTGAGCGCGGCGCGGATTCTAGATTCGACGGCAACCGGGTGTTCGCCAGCGGCCGGACGGGCCAGGACCTCGTAAGTCGGCGCCGTGTTACGGCTCAGGTTTTCCGCCACGTCGTTAGGAATGAATATGGCATTATTGAAGTCCGCCTGCTGGGCCAGCGGCATCGAAGTGAACTGGTTGAAAACGCCGCGAACAATGAATGAACGGCCATGAAAAGTAAAGCTCCGGCCTAAAGGAACGTCTTCGCTAAACATAGTTTCGGCGACGTGCTGGCCGAGAACCGCGACATTAAGGCCGTTGTCGTCGCTGCTGAAAAAGGCGCCGTAAAGCATCGACTGGTTTAGCAAGCTAGGCAGATCGCTGGTCGTCCCCAGCACAAAACCGTCACGGTAGACGCCATGGTCGCCACTGGCTTTGCCGCCAACTACGGTCAAAGGCGCGCTGGCTGCCACGCCTTTGGTATGGCTGATCACATCTACGTCTTTGACGCCCAAGGGCTGGCTGACATTCAGACCGGTAAGACTACCGTCACCGGCCGAGCCGATACCGATTTCCGCGGGTCGGACCGTTATCAGGTTCTGGCCCAGATGGTGGATCTGGCCGCTGATCTGCTGTCTGATGCCTTCGCCTATCGAGACCACCATGATGACGGAAGCGACACCGATAATCACGCCCAGCATGGTCCAAAAGCTGCGGAATTTGGCGCCCCGGATAACATCAACTCCGGCCTTGAGATGGGCTTGGGGCAACTTCATAAGGCCTTCCTCCGTTTAGCGATGCCGCGCTTGGCCGGCTTAGGCTTAGGCCGAGTGGTTGAGCGTGATTTGATAGTAGCTTTTTTGCGCTTGGGACGCGGGACGTCCTTTTCGGGGAAAGCTTTCATCAAGGCCGAAACGCCGGCCAGATCGTCCTCCTCATTGGTTGTAGGCAAGGTGTAAAGCACCTTGCGGGCCTGCGACGCCACGCGGCCCAAAGCAGTTTTCTCATCGTGGATAATGCTGCCGTCATGCATGTAAACCACCCGGGTCGCGAAGCGGGTCAGTTCGGGATTATGAGTCACGAATAGCACGGTGTTGCCCATCTTGTGAATGTCAGCCAGCAGTTCCATAACCAACCGCGAACTGGAACTGTCCAAGTTGCCGGTAGGCTCGTCGGCGATGATAAGTTTGGGGCTATTGACCAGGGCCCGGGCAATGGCCGCGCACTGAGCCTGGCCACCGCTCAGTTGGCCGGGCAGAAAATACTCGCGACTCTGGACGCCAACGCGCTCCAGCATCTGGCTGGCTTGCTTGTTGCGGCGGGTGGTCGACACGCCCTTGTAGGCCAGGGGCAGGGCAACGTTTTCCAGAACTGTCAGGCGCGGCAGAAAGTTAAAGGATTGCAGAATGAAACCAATGGTATCACGCCGCAGCCTGGCGGCTTGGTTGGGCCGCAAGCGGGCGACCTGTTTGCCCTCCAGCCGGTATTCGCCGTGGCTGGGCCGGTCCAGCAAGCCGATGACGTTCATAAGCGTGCTCTTGCCGCAGCCGCTGGGCCCCATAACAGCTACGAATTCACCTTTTTCAATAGTTAAGTCAACCTCGTCGAGCGCTAAAGTTGTAGCGTCGCCGAAGCCGTACAGCTTGCTGACGTCTTGCAGTTCGATCAATGCCATTCTTCCCCAGTTTAATCCCTTATCGACCACCTCCGCAAGAGGTGAAGTGTGGTATTTTTAACTCGTTTATGGTTTAGCAGTTGGGCCAGCCCGTGTTATGTATAATGGGAAAGGCTCGGAGGGGTCGCATAGTGGTCTAGTGCGCCGTCTTGGAAAGGCGGTATAGGGGCAACTCTATCGAGGGTTCAAATCCCTCTCCCTCCGCCACGCTTAATAAGTGTTACAATTATGGCTATGCTTATCTTGTCGTTCTTCTCTTGGTGGTATGGGCGGGGGTGGCAGCAGGTGGCGCGGGGTTTTGGCCCGCGGCTGCGCGGCGTTATGAACGCTTTTTCGGTCCGTCAACTACTTAGGACATTGTTCGCGCCCTGGCGGCGGATTATTACCTATCCGGGGGCCAGCCTGGAGGACCGGTTCCGGGCCTGGGGGGACAATCTGTTTAGCCGGGTAATCGGCCTGGTGGTGCGGCTGTTCGTTCTCTTTGCCGCGGCAGTGACGCTGGCACTGGTGGCCTTATTGAATGCCGCCGAACTAGTCATCTGGCCGCTGTTGCCGGTGGCGATACCGGGCTGTATCGTAGCGGGGCTTATTATATGAGCGAGCTGATTGACTTGGGAACAGCGCGGGCTGGGCAGGCCAGGCTCAGTAAGGCTATCGGCCGGACCGGTTATAGGATCCTGATGGTGAGCGGGAGCATGGCGGCGGCTGCCGCCGTGGCCCTGGGTCTCACCTCGGGACCGCGTTACTTATTGCTGCTGGCCGCACTGGCGCTGGTCTGTTATTTGCCAGCCGTTTGGTGGAAACGGCAGCTAGCCGTCTTGCCGCCGACCGGTAATGATTTGTCGGGCCGGTTGTCAGTAGACGTCTTGGCCCGGCTTAAGCCGGGTATGATTCAACAGCCGCAAAGTGTCTGGGCAGCGCTCAGCGACCATTGGCAAGCGGTTTTCTTCCTCAACCACCTGTTAATCACCAAAGAAGTTGTGGCCGGGCAGCTCAGCGCCGAGCCGGCCGAACTCGGGCAGGCGCTCCAGTTCGCTATCCAACTGGCTGACCAGAATAAGAGTCCGATTATTGAGCTGGGCTTCGTGGTGGCCGGCCTGCTGCTGGCTTCGCCCGGCATGAAGCAAACTCTCACCCAACTCAAGATCCAGGCCGGCGACGTCGAAGCTTTGGCTAACTGGCTGGGCCGTAATGTGGTCGAGACCCCTGGTACTGAACATCATTACGGCGGCATTGGCCGCGACTGGGCCTTCGGTTATACGCCGCTGCTCGACCGTTTCGGCCATAATCTCAGCCTTGGCATTGCCGAGCATGGCGCCCATTTCGGCTGGGTAGCCAACTCCGACGGTGTCTTGGCTATAGAAGCGGCTTTTGACAACCACGCCAGCGCCGTTGCCCTGATCGGCCCTGATGGTATAGGCAAGAGCACCAGCGTCCAGGCTTTGGCCGAGCGGCTGATTGAAGGTGAAACTGGCCCGACCCTGGCTTACCACCAGGTCATCGCCCTCAATGCCACGGACATTACCGCCAACGCCAAACAGGCCAGGGACCTGGAACAGATCATGCTCAGCTTGGCCAACGAGGCGGCACACGCCGGGCACGTTATCCTATTCTTCGATGATGCCCAAATGTTCTTTAATGAGGGGCCGGGCGCTTTTGATGCCAGCCAGATTTTACTGTCTATCATTCAAGCCAAATCCGTGCCGATAATCCTGGCCATGTCGCCGGACGACCACCAACGCTTGAAGGCCAAAAACCATAGTCTGGCCGGCCTTTTGACGCCAGTCATGCTGCAAGAGTTGCCCGAAGGCGGCGTCATGCGCGTTCTGGAAGACACTGCCGCCGGTCTGGAAAACCGCCACCATGTCCTGATCGCTTACGAGGCCCTGCGCGAAGCTTACCGGCTGAGCGGCCGTTACGAACAGGACGAAGCCTACCCGGGCAAGGCTATAAAGCTGTTGGAGCAAGCCATAACCCATAGTGATAATTCGCTGGTCAATGCCGCTAGCGTCCAGCAGGCGATTGAACAAACCCGCGGCGTAAAAGCTGGCAATGCCGCGCCGGTCGAAGCCGACGCGCTGCTGCATCTCGAAGATAACATCCACCGGCGCATGATCAACCAAGCCCATGCCGTCAAAGTCGTGGCCAACGCCTTACGCCGGGCCCGGGCCGGCGTCGCCAATCCGCGCCGGCCGATCGGCAGCTTCCTGTTCCTCGGCCCGACCGGCGTCGGCAAGACCGAGCTGGCAAAATCCATCGCCGCCACGTACTTCGGCGCCGAGAGCAACATGGTCCGGCTGGACATGAGCGAATACCAGCAGGCCGAAGACGTCAGCCGCCTGCTGTCCGACGGCCAACAGGAATCAAAGAGCCTGATCATGAGTGTCCGCGAGCAGCCTTTCAGCGTCGTCCTGCTCGACGAGATCGAAAAGGCTCACCCGAATATCCTTAACTTACTGCTGCAGCTGCTTGACGAAGGTCAGCTGACCGATACCGGTGGCAAAACTGTTTCCTTCAAAGATTGCATCATTATCTCCACCAGCAACGCCGGCGCCAACACCATCCGTGAACGGGTCGGCAAGGGTGAGAGCCTGGAAAGCTTCCAGGCCGAGTTCACCGACGAGCTGATCAATAGCGGGCAATTTAAGCCGGAACTTCTCAACCGCTTTGACGAGATGGTGCTGTTCCGGCCGCTCCAGCCGGACGAGCTAGTACAGGTGGTTCAATTGATGGTCGCGGAAGTCAACGAGACCTTAGCCAACCAAAACATCGCTCTTGAGCTAACGCCTGCCGCCATTCAAAAAATCGTCGAGCAGGGCAATGACCCGCGCCTCGGCGCCCGGCCCATGCGCCGCGTCCTGCAGCGAGCCGTCGAGGACACCGTCGCTCAGAAAATTCTAAAGGGCGAAGCCAAACCGGGCGACAAGCTGACCTTGGACGCGCCCGACTTAGTTATCTAGCTAACCGTTATTGATCAGGGTGCCGACGGGTTCGCCGGCCACTACCTTGGCCAAGTTGTCGGCTTTCATGACGTCAAAGACGACGATGGGCTTTTTCTGTTCCATAGCCAGGCCGATAGCGGCTTTGTCCATGACTTGTATCGAATTATCTTCGACGGCATGCTGGAATGATACGTGGTCAAGCTTGACGGCATCGTCGAACTTGGCCGGGTCTTTGTCGTAAACGCCTTCGAACTTAGTAGCCTTGAGCACCAGCTCGCAGTCGAGCTCCAGCGCGAAGCTGACGGCCGCAGTGTCGTGTGTCACGTAGGGACGGGCCGTGCCGCCGGCAACAATCACCACCCGGCCTTTTTGCAAATGCTTTTCGGCCAGCCGGTAAGAGTAGGATTCGGCGACCTGCTGGGCGAAAATGTTGCTCAGACAGCGGGTTTTAACGCTGTTAGCCTCGAAGATATCAGTCATGGCCATGCAGTTAATCAGACCGCTGAGCATACCCATCTGGTCGGCCGTGACACGGCGGATACCGTGGCCGGCCAGCTCGGCGCCGCGGACCATGTTGCCGCCGCCGGCGATCACCACTACCTGGCAACCGCTATCGACGACTTTTTTAATTTCAGCGGCCAAAAAAGAGGCGATTTCCGGATCGACGCCGAATTCATATTTTCCAGCCAGTTGCTCGCCCGATAATTTCAACAGGACTCTTTTGTAAGGAGTGGTAGCCATCTAAGCACCAAGTCTAGCAAATTCGGGAGGCCAAAGCTATACTTAAGCCACATGATAAGGTTGTATTCGTGGAACGTCAACGGTATCCGGGCCGTCACCAAGAAAGGCTTATTCCAACCATTCCTAGATAAGGAGCAGCCTGACATTCTCTGCCTGCAGGAGATCAAGGCCAAGCCGGAACAGATCGAATTCGAGCTCGACGGCTACGACGCGTTTTGGTATCCGGCCGAAAAACCGGGCTACAGCGGCACGGCCATACTGAGCAAAATTCCACCGCTGCAAGTCATCGACGGCTTCCCTCGCGATATTATCAAAAAGTACCAGCTCAACGGCGATTCTTATGGCGACCCCAACCAAGAGGGACGGGTGATAGCCGCCGAGTTCGATAAGTTCTGGGTTGTCACCGTCTACACGCCAAACGCCAAGGATGACCTCAGCAGAATCCCTTTACGGCACCAACACTGGGATCCGGCGTTTTTGGCCTACTGTCAGCAATTGGAAAAAACCAAGCCCGTCGTCTTTTGCGGCGATCTCAACGTCGCCCACACTCCCGACGACTTAGCGAATGATAAGTCCAACATCGGCAAAAAAGGCTTCACCGACGAAGAACGCGCGGGCTTTCAGGCCTTCGTCGATGCCAGCTTCGTTGACACTTTCCGTATGTTCAAGCAGGGCAAAGGCTACTACAGCTGGTGGAGCCATTTCGCCAAGTCGCGCGAGCGTAACGTCGGCTGGCGCATCGACTATGTCCTGGTCAGCGCCGTCCTACAAGACAAAGTGAAAGCCGCTGACATTCACTCCGACGTCATGGGCTCCGACCATTGTCCGGTATCTGTTACACTGGATGTATGAGCCGCCTGGAGTTCGTTAGCCTAGAAAGCGTTGATAAGTTAAAGCTGCCCGGCCTTTTATATAAGCCAAGCCAGCCGGTCAAGAAGGCGGCTGTCTGGCTACACGGCATGGGCGACAGCGGCGTATTTTACAAGCCGGAACTAATCAACGCCCTGGGTGAGGCCCTGACAGACAAGGGCATCGCGCTGTTGGCGTTCAACAACCGCGGAGCGCACAACAGCAAAAACCTGAAGATCACCGACGAGACGCTTCCGGAAGAAGACCGGCGCTACCAAGGCGGAACTCATTACGAACAGATCGCCGATTGCGTGAAAGATATTGACGGGGCCGGTAACTTTTTGAAGAAGCAAGGCTTTTCCGAATTTTATTTACTAGGGCATAGTACAGGCGCCAATAAAATCTGCGCTTATCATGTTCGTGCTAAGCAGAATGCTTTCAGCAAATATGTCTTGGCCGGACCGGGCGACGACGTAGGTACCGCCTTCGTAGAGCTAGGCGCCAAGCGATTCTGGCAGGCGCTAAAATATGCCGCCAAAATGTTGGATAAAGACCCCCTGCACATCATGCCAAAATACACCGGCATGTATCCGTTCAGCGCCCAATCAGCCTGGGATATTCTCAACCCCGATGGCGATTACAATACTTTTCCGTTTTATGAATGTCTTAACGAACGCCTCGGCAGCAAGCCATTGTTTGACGAATACCAAAAGCTGGACAAGAAGGTGTTGGTTATCATAGGTGAAGCCGATGAATACGCTTATACGGCCGGTGACGCCAATGGTGCGTTAAACCTGTTGATGAAACACACGAGCAATTCTCAGCTCAAGCACACCGATTTCATAAGCGTCGCTGACGCCGATCATAGTTTTCACGACCATGAAGCTGAGTTCGCCAAAACAGTAAGTGACTGGTTGGCTTATGATTAAGCGGCCTTTCGCGGTTTTTGACATTGACGGCACGGTCATCCGCTGGCAGCTGTATCACGCCTTGGCCGACGAGCTGGCCCGGACGGGCCACTTGGACCCCAGGGAATTCCAGAAAGTCCGGGCGGCGCGCATGCTTTGGAAAAAGCGCGCGCACGAAACATCTTTCGAAGAGTACGAACGGACGTTGGTAGCTCTGGTAGACAAGGCCATTACCGGCATCTCTGTCGAGGACCTGGAAACCGCCTGCCGCGGCGTCATAGACGAGTACAAAGACCAGGTTTACACCTACACCCGTGACCTGATTAGGGACTTGCAGGCCAAAAATTACCTACTGTTTGCTATATCGGCTTCTCAGGCGCAGATTGTCCGCTTGGTCGCGGAATATTACGGCTTTGATGATTGCGGCGGTTCGGAATACGAAGTGAAAGACGGCTACTTCACGGGTCGAAAAGAGCTGCTGGTAAGCAGTGCCAAGCCCGAATTTTTGAAACGATTAGTAGCTAAACACAATGCCGGCTGGCAGGACAGCTATGCTATCGGCGATAGTGACGGTGACATTCCGATGCTGGAATCCGTCGAGCGGCCGATCGCTTTCAACCCGACTAAGAAACTTTTCCAGCACGCCCGGCGGCATGACTGGAAAATAGTTATTGAACGCAAAAATATGGTCTACGAACTGGAGCCCAAAGATGGCAAATACGCCCTCAAAAACTAATCCTCTGAGTTTCGCCATCAGCTATGGTTTTCTCGGCGGGCCGTTGCACAGCCGGCATTTAAGAAAAATGCTGAACAAAGCCGGATATGTCGAAGCGCCGTTGAGCGAAGCCGATATAATTATCGCCCACTCCGGAGGAGCATATTTGTTTAATCCCGGTCCGAGGCCGAAGTTAATATTGCTGGCGGCACCGGCACTCACCAGGGAAAAACCTAGAAGCTTGTTTAAGAAAAATACAAAACAGCTTTGGAGAAACGCTAAAACTGAACATTATTTGAGGAAACGTTTGCTATGGAGTTTGTATGGCGTTTATTGTGCTCTGAGAAATCCTAAACCGAACTACCAGATGATAAAATTCGCATCTGACACGAGCTTTGAGCTGCCAGAATTTGATAGCGCAGACGTGTTCTTCATAGCCAACAGGGATGATGAGTGGTCGGCCGGACCACACTTAGCTAAGTTGTTAGCCGACCGACCCTGGGCATTCATTAGCTTGCCCGGAGCCCACGAACATATATGGGTGCATCCGGAAGATTACATCGATATAATTGACCTATATGCAAAGAGATTTTTGGCATAAACAAACGGCTGAGCAGCCGCTTTATCCTGATTTATTATGGAGCCGGCCGCAGAATAAGCGGCAGGCCGGCAAGCTGTTGATTGTCGGCGGCAACGCGCACGGCTTCGCGGCGGCCGGCGAGGCCTACGGCGAAGCGGTCAAAGCCGGCATCGGCACCGCCCGCGTGCTGCTGCCGGACAGCCTGCAAAAGACCGTCGGCAAAGTGTTCGAAGCGGGGGAATACGCGCCCAGTACGCCAAGCGGCAGCTTCGCCCAACAGGCCCTCGCCGAGCTACTGGCCATGAGCCAGTGGGCCGAGGGCGTTCTGCTGGCTGGCGACTTTGGCCGCAATAGTGAGACTGCCATTCTGCTGGAGAAATTCACTGAGAAATACACCGGCCAATTGACCCCAGCCAAAGACGCCGTGGATTATTTCATCAATACTCCCGACAAGCTCCTGACCCGTTCTGACAGCCTGCTGGTACTGAGCTTCGCCCAGCTGCAAAAGCTGATCATCAAAGCGCGTTTCCCGTCGGCCATAACTTTTGACATGGATTTTCTGAGGCTCATTGACACCCTCCACGAGTTCACCAAGCAGCATCAATCCGCCATTATCGTCAAACACTTGCAGACGATTTTCGTGGCGGTGAACGGGCAGGTCAGCACCACAAAGCTCTCCGAAGATCTGGAAATCTGGCGCGTCAAAACCGCGGCTCACGCCGCTGTTTGGTGGCTACAGAACTCCTCCAAAACTTTCGAAGCCCTGACAACCAGCTTGGTCTAAGAGTGCGGGTCAGAAGAAAAGTTAGGCCGCTCTCTCTGTTTCAAAATCTTCTTAACACTTTTGTGCAGCTGCTTCATCTCGCTTGTAGAACCTAGAATGTCGGCCACTTTCTGCTGGTGCGGCGTCCTGCTAAGAAAGGCGCTGATCTTCTGCAGCGCTTTCTCAAGATCAAAATCCTTTAGTTGTGTAAGCGGCTCACGTTTTCGAGAGGATATAGCCGCGATAATGGTCTCGTCCATGGATTTGACATTCGCCCAGGTTTTTTCGAACTGGCCGTACTGACCGGTAAAAATAGCCATCGCTATTCCGCACTCGGCATGAGTTAGAGCTTTTTTGTCGGTATAGCTATTTTTCATTTCGTCGAGGGCGTCGGCTTTTTGTTGAATGTCATGTTCGCTCAGGCCTTTCGGGGGAGGCAAGCGCCGGCCGCCTTGTAATACGTCCCGCGCTGTTGAGAGGTTGGGAACGCGACCTTCAGCCTCGCGCCGGGCGGTCTCCGCAGCCAGCGCTTGTCGGGTAACCAGCGCGCCGGCAAAGGTCTCTGTCCGAGCCCGTTTCAGCGTTTCTTGCAGCGCTTCTTTGCCAAAGCGAGAAGGATCCAGCCTTTGTATGATTGTTCTTGCCATATCGGCTTGAGCCACCAGGTACTGCTCGGCAGCCCGCGCCTTATCGAACTTTTCTACCTCCAACTGTTCCGGCTCAGGAAGCTGCTGCTTAGCCGTTACGACATCGTGCAGCAATAAAACCGCGTCGCGAACCTCCTCGGTCCTCAATACACCAACCAAGGCCTTATGCCAGGAGGTACCTTCTTCTCGCACCAAGCTGATAGAACACTCTAGTTTACGCTTGCCTTTGGCGGCTTCTAGCGCCTTATATGCCTTCTCGCTTCCGAGCCTGCTTACTGCTTGTCCGACCCGCCCCAAAATACTGAATGGCTCGTGCCTCGTACGCAATATCCTAGTCGCGTAGCGGGAAGGGGCAAATGCAGCCTCGAGGGTTATGCCCAGACCCCTTATGACTGGTTCCGAGGGCACCTGTTGGGCCGCCCCGGTCAAGGCTTCCATCAATACCGTGGCTTCCGCGAGCTCCAACGCGGCCGTGCCCTCGGCATGGCGCATGGTAATCGAACTTATATCTTGACTGATTCGTGTTAGAGCTGACCTTGAAGTTTCAACATTATCACTAAGCCTTGCCTGTGCCTTCAACGCCGCGACCACAAGTTCTCCCGTGGTTAGCTTGATCGTGGTTCTTTCGGCGCGCGATTTGCCTATTAGAAATCTCAAGCCTGGCTGGGCCCAACCGCCCTCGCGAAATTCTTCGACGGTATGCGCTAGCTCCGGTTTTATCTCACTAAGATCTATCTTGTCTGACTTGCGGACGATGAAAGGATTCGGGGTGTGCGCCAGACGGTCAAGCATTGCCAGACGGTCAAGCCGAGTGACTATGGTTGCAGAAGTTTCCGGGCCCAAGAACTCAGATGCACCTGGCGGCATAGCAGCTAGCGAATCTTGTTGCTGCTCGCCGTCGATGTTAGGGCTAGAACCGGCATCACACTCACGCGTCACACACTAATCAAACCATTCTTATGAAACAAAAGCAAGTCCATTGGTGGGCGAGGAGGGAATATCTCGCTAGCGCTCGATGCGCCTGCGTCGCATGCTCGGAGCAAGCTCCTGCGCGTGCTCCTTGTCTTCGAACCCCCGCTCGCTGGCGCTCGCTCGTACGGGTTCGTTCCCAGCCACCAAGACAAAAGGAGCCGGATGGCTCCCATTGTCTTGGTGGGCGAGGAGGGAATCGAACCCTCAATCCGTGAGGAACACGATTTTGAGTCGTGCGCGTATACCAGTTCCGCCACTCGCCCGAGTTTGCGGTAATTGTACTATAATTAAGCTGGCAAGGCTAGGTTAGCTCTTGTTTAGGTATGGCTATGAAATCTTATTCCACCGGTAACGGCCAGCCGGGTTCTTCCGAGCTGAATGAAGGGGCCGAATCCCAGGCCGCCGTTAATTTGATTCGGCAAAAAATCGCTCGGCTCTACGCCGAGGAGCCGGATGTTGCCGAAGAACTAGCCGAAGCCGAAAGCGCGCCGCGGCGCAGCAAGCACCAACAGTTCATGCACGAATTGAGCTCGTCGGGCAAAGATCTGGCAAACATCCAAACCGAATGGCACAATTATTACCAAGGCCTGACTGACACCGCTAAGCACGAAGTCTGGCAGGAATTCTACGCCAGCCAGCCGCGGCTGACCGGACAGCCCCGCCACGGCGGCCCAGCCAAGGCCCAACTGCTAGCCCAGCATAAACACGAAGCCGCCAAGCCACGAGCATCCCGTAAATTGCGTGACGCCCGCAGCACCGCCGAAATCCAGGCCGCTATCAAGCACAAAGTCAGTGCCGGCGGCAAGCTGAAGGCCAAACATCATCTGCAATCGTTATTGTTCGGATTGGGTATGGGGCTTGTCGTGCTGCTTATCTTCCTGTTTGGTTTTTTCAATGAGGTGGTGGTCGCGCCATTTATCCAACCCAGCCGGGTCAGCGGTGACGCGCCGTTGATTATCAACAGTAACAGCGTCGCCACGACAAGCAGCCCCGAAGTCATCATTCCCAAAATCAATGTCCAGATACCGGTTAATTACAGCGAGACCTCGACGGACGAGAATGCCATTGAGAATGACCTGCAGGACGGAGTAGTTCATTATCCGACCACCGTGCTGCCGGGCCAGATCGGCAACGCCGCGTTCTTCGGCCACAGCAGCAACAACATCTTTAATAAGGGCAAGTATAAGTTCGCCTTCGTGTTATTGCACACACTGGTGCCAGGGGACACTTTTTATCTGTCCTATAACGGTACGATGTACGTTTACAAAGTAGTTTCGCGCAACATAGTCGAGCCTAATAATGTTGGCGTGTTAGGCGCTGTTCCGGGCCAAAAAGCCACAGCCACGCTGATCACTTGCGATCCGCCCGGCACCAGCCTGCACCGGTTGATCGTCGTCGGACAGCAAATCAGTCCGGACCCGTCAGGCAACACGGCGCCAGCCGTGGCGGCGCCGATCCAGCCGGCCTCGCTGCCGGGCAACGGACCGACACTGTGGGGACGTTTCATCAGCACTTTAATTGGCAAAATAATCACGCTGGCGGTGCTTGTAGCGGCCGGTTGGTTCATTATCCGCTGGGTGAACAGGCGCGTCGACGAATTAGTCTGAATCTAGCGGTCAGCCGGAGTCAGTAGTGACGTGTCGGTGAGGTCGAACTGGCCGCTGCTGCCTGGAGCCAGCATATATACGTCCTTATAATCCGGCGCGAAGGCCGGCAAGTACTGGGCGGCAGCGGTTGTCAGTATCTGGTGGTTGGTGCCATCATAATCGAAGATAACCAGCTTGCCGCCGCTGACATAGGCTAGGCGGTCGCCGTCCATCCAGCTGGCATGTGTTTGCGGAGGGTCCAGCGGTTCCGGCGCCGTGTAGTTATAGCCGTTCTGGTTCTCGATATCATACACGCCGAAATAATTACCGTTGCTGGTCATAATAAACTGGGCATTAGGCGAAAAACTCAGATAATTCGGTTGCGGCACGTGCAAGACCTGTGTCGGCACCACTGCCTGATTGGGCTGAGCGGCCAGTTGTCCGGCCGGGTCCTTATAGATGTAAACTTTGTTGTCAGTCGTGTCACCGGCGGCAACATACATGATACTGCTATACGTCGTCAGATCGACCAGGTAAGTGGTACTAGCTGGCAAGCTGCGAATAATAGAAGTTGTGTCGCCCGCTCGCAACTTAACATGTACCGTGCCGGGCTTGGCTCCGTCGCCGGTCACGTATAGCAAGGTGTCATTGCTATACGACTGGTAGGCCAGAACGTGTTGCAAGATTGGGGTAGCTGGCGTTTTGAGCGAGGCTGTTTGCAGGGACCCCGTGGCGGCGTCGTAGAGATAGTATTGGTCATATTTCTTATTCTTCAGGGTCAGCTTGGTAGGGTTGGCCGCCAAGGTGTTATTAAGATTGAGTGACTGGTCGGGATTGGCCCGGTCCAGTAGGATAAACTCCGTCTTGCCGTCGAAACTGTGTTGGAGCAGCACGTGCTGGTTGTCGTCGGCCCACTCGCCGAGCTGCCAGGCTTCGCCCGTGGCGGCTTTAGCCAGCAGATTGGCGGGCAGCGCTACGGTGACCGGCGACTTAGTGGGGTTCTTGAGGTCATAAACGCTGAAGTCGGTCATGCTGCCAGGCGCTTCGGCCAACAACCAGCGGTGGTCCGGACTTTGCGTTAGCAAACCGGGCGCCGCCGTGAAGTTCTTGAATGGTTTCGTGGTCAGCGTCCGCGGAATCAGGAAAGGATAGTCGAAGTGCTCAACGCTGCCGCCATCCAGGTTGATGGTACGCTGCCAGTCGCGATAGCCATCACGGGTCAGCTTGACATGATATATGCCTTCGGGCAGCAACAGCCGAGTATTGGTAGTGACCGATTCCAGCTGATTATTGACATAAATCTTGGCCGGATTGGGCTGGCTGGAAAAAAATAACAGGCCATTCTGAATAATAGTGCCGTTTTTGCCAAGACCGAAACCGTAAGCCTGATAGACGAGCAGACGGGTAGCCAAGACGATGGCTACAGCTACCAGTACGTAGCCGACAAATAGCATAGCGTGGTGCCTGGACTGTTTTTTGAAGTCGAGATATTCCATAAGCTTAGTAAGACTAGTATGTATCGACTTGCCCTGAATCACAAGAGGGTTTAAGATGAGTACAACGCTTAAGCTCATCCTGTCAGGCCAGATATGCGCAAAAACAACAACATCATAGCAATCAATGGTCAAACCTACGATACCAAGACGGGTAGTTTAGTGACGCCGGCCGGGTCTCCTATTAACAGAGCGCCGGCCAAACGCGCTTCGGGCCACTCGCCGGAGCCGACGCGGACCCTGATGCGCCACGCGGTTAAAAAACCCAACCCCAGCCTAAAACGTCAACACAAAGTCCAGGGACGGGCTGCCGTAGCGCCCCAATCTCTAAATTCGGTGGTTATCAGCCCTCCGGTAGGGCAGCTTGACGAGAAGCGCCTGCGTCACGCCAAGCAGATTCCGCGCAGCCGGATGATTAGTCATTTCCCGTCGCTTACAGCGGCCGGCACGCCCCCGTCACCGCGCGAATCAGTAATCAGCCTGCCCAGGCGGCCCGCCAACCACGCCACCGGTAGAACGCCGATCTCTTCAACACGGCAGCCAAAACCAACTTCCGCGACCGCCGATCTCTTCAATGACGCTATCGAGCGAGCTACCAGCCACTTGCAGCCACCTCCGCCAAAATCCCGGCGCTCACGTCTTAAGCGCAACGCCGGCATGGGCGCGGCGGTCGGTCTGTCAGTCGTGCTGTTAGGCCTGATTGTCGCTCAAAACGCTACTGGCGTCCGCTTGCAAATGGCTTCGGCTAAGGCCGGTTTTGACGTCAGCCTGCCGGGCTACCGGCCAGCCGGCTTCGCCCTGGGACAACTTAATTACAGCTCCGGCGCGGTGGCCGCCCAGTTTAGTAGCCCGACCGGTAACCGCCATTACACCATCACTCAAAAACAATCACCATGGGACAGCCAGGCATTGCTCAATAACTTCGTGGCGGCCGATTATACGGGCTACCAGACCATTTCTGCCAACGGCCTCGTTATTTATCTCTACGGCAACCATGATGCTACCTGGGTTAACGACGGTGTTTGGTACGTAGTGCAATCAGACGGCTCGCTGAGCGACCAACAGCTAATCGCCCTCGCCGCCTCGCTTTAATTTCCCCCTGGGCAGTTTTCTCTTATAATAAAGAGTCATGAAGCCAGTCCGTACCCGTTTTGCCCCCAGCCCGACCGGCTACCTGCATGTCGGCGGCGTGCGGACGGCCTTGTTCGCCTGGCTGGTCGCCCGCCAAGCTCAGGGCAAATTCGTCCTGCGGTTCGAAGACACCGACAAAAAACGTGAAGTCCCGGGCGCCCGCGAGCACGTCATCGATAGCCTCCGGCAGCTAGGCATCGACTATGATGAAGGCCCGGACATCGGCGGGCCGTTCGCGCCCTATACCCAGAGTGAGCGCCTGGATAGTTACAAAAAGTGGGCCCAAAAACTGGTTGATGCCGGCCGGGCTTACGCCGACCCGTACACCGCGGAGGAAGTACAGGCTTTTCGCGAGCAAGCCCAGGCCGCCAAGCAACCGTTTTTGTACCGGAACCACCGTCCGGACAAACCACCAGCGTGGGACGGCAGCCAACCGCTGCGATTCAAATCCGACCCCAAAAGTTATGATTGGCATGACGAGGTAATGGGTGATCTGCGTAGCGGGCCGGAAGTGGTTGACGATTTCATTATCATTAAATCCGACGGCTACCCGACCTATAATTTCGCCCACATTATTGATGATGCCGAGATGGAAATCAGTCATGTCATGCGCGGCCAGGAGTTCATTGCCAGCGTGCCTAACTACCTCAATTTGTACGAGGCGCTAGGTCTGACACCGCCGGTCCTGGCAACCCTGCCACACGTCCTGGGACCCGACGGCCAAAAGAAGCTTAGCAAGCGCGATGGCGCCAAAGACGTTCTGGATTATATCCGCGACGGCTTTCTGCCGGACGCGCTGATTAATTTTATGGCCTCGCTTGGCTGGAATGACGGCACCGAACAAGAGATTTTCAGCCGCGAGGAGCTTATTAAGAAGTTCAAGTTGTCGCAGATCCAGCGCGGCGGCGCCCATTTCGACCAGCGGCGACTGTTGTGGATGAACGGTTACTACATCAGGCAACTGCCGCTCGACGAGCTCTACGCACGCTCGGCCGCATTCTGGCCGTCGGAAGCGGAGCAGGTAAGCGACGACTATAAAAAGCAGGTGCTAGGTTTGGTGCAAGAACGGCTGAAATACCTGGCTGAACTGCCGGAGCTGACACGTTTCTTCTTTGTCGATTTGCCGGTTGACCCTAAGCTCATCAGCGAACACAAACAGCTCAAAAAATTACCGGCCGGGGAACTCAGGGAATTCTTGGAACAGGCTAAAAGCACCTTGGCGGAAAGTGATTTCTCCCTCGATGATCTGACCGGGCGGCTCAACAAGCTGCTGGAGCAAACCGGCCAAAAACCGGCCGTGTTGTTCAGCCTGATCAGGGTCGCCACCACCCAGGCGCCGGCCAGCCCGGGCTTGGCCGACACCTTGCAC
Organism: Candidatus Dormiibacterota bacterium; assembly: GCA_035532255.1. Taxonomy (GTDB): domain Bacteria; phylum Patescibacteriota; class Saccharimonadia; order Saccharimonadales; family UBA4665; genus DATKRL01. Next base: position 28,900 of record DATKRL010000021.1, read on the forward strand.
GTCCTCGGCAAGCAACGCAGCCTGGATCGCCTTGACGCGCAATTATCGGCGCTAGCCTCTGGCTGATTAACGTAAGCATTGTTACAATAGACGCTATGGATAGTGATATCAGGCCAGCCAAACGGCCGCGCGCCGCTGAGCCGCGCGCGCCGGAAATTCCATCGGCGGAACAGCCGTCAGACGATGAATCAGCCGATATAGTAATAGATGAAAACTCCTGGGACAACAAAGAAAAACCGAATCCGGACCCGAAGCCCGTCCGGCCCGGTAAACCGGCTTCCAAATGGAAGGAGAGAATGAAACTGCACTGGCCACCCGGTAAAAAAGAGTGGATCACCTTGCTGGTGATTTTGCTGCTGATTGGCGGCGGGATTGGCGGCTATCTTCTGACGCACAAGAGTAAGCCGGCCACTCTTAAGCCCATTCCTAAAGTCACTTCGCAGACTAAAACCGTGCCGTCAACCCTGACCGGCCTGCTGGTCGACCCCAGCGTTAACCAAAGAACGGTGACAGCCGTTATGATTGAGAACAGCATCGACGCCCGGCCGCAGGCCGGCTTGGGCCAGGCCGGCGTGGTTTTCGAGGCGATTGCCGAGGCCGGCATCACCCGTTTCATGGCGCTGTATCAGGACACGGCTCCGGATAACGTCGGTCCAATCCGCAGCGCCCGGCCGTATTATCTCCAATGGGAACTCGGATTTGACGCCGCCTACGCCCACGTCGGCGGCAGCCCGGACGCCCTGTCCGATATTAGCGCTTGGGGCGTCCACGACCTCAACCAGTTCTACAACGGTAGTTTTTATCACCGCGTCAACAGCCGCGGCGCGCCGCACAACGTCTACACTTCCATAGCCCAGCTCAACCAGCTCGAAGTGAACAAAGGCTACACCACCAGCCACTACACCGGCTTCCCCCGCAAAAAGAAGGCCTTCCGCAAAAAGACCCAACCGATAACCGCTAAAAGCATCGACCTGGCAATATCCGGACCTACCTATAACGTTCACTACGATTACGACGACAAGACCGACAGTTACCTGCGCAGTGAGGCCGGAGCGCCACATATTGACACTAACACCAACCAACAGATACGCCCGGTAGTCGTTATTGCCATGATCGTTCCCCAAAGCACGGGCGCCCTCGATTCCTCGGGTGCTTACTATACGGACTACAATGTGATTGGCAGCGGCCAAGTCGACATTTTTCAGGACGGGCAGGTCATAACTGGCACCTGGACCAAAAATGACAGCGCTTCCCAAATTACATTCACCGACGCCTCCGGCAAGGCCATCCCACTAAACCCCGGCCAAACCTGGATAACAGCCTTAGGCAGTTCCAATGAAGTCACTTACACTCCTTAAGGATATGTAATAGACCCATGGACTACCTTCAGCGCCTAATCCGTCAGACGAAGCTTCGGCTTTTCATCATCATCCTGCTCGATAATAGTATTTTTATCGGCAGCTGGTGGTTGGGTGACAAAGTTTTAGGACTGAATGGCCGCCAGCTGATCGCCCTCTTGATAGTCGTTGCCCTGGCCGAGACCGGCTTGGTAGCTACCGCTCTTGGCAGTTATCTGATGCAGCCCCTCAAAGCCGTCTGGCAAACAGTCATGCATCTGGCGCCCGAAGGGGAGGGCGGAGTCGCCCCGCCCAAGCCGGAATCCATCCGCTTTGGCCGCGAGCTGGTCACTAGTCTGATGAACCATATTTATCAGCTGGTCAATGTAGCCGAACAAACGCAGGCCGTCAACCGCCAGGCCGACAGCGATCCGCGCGATAATTTTATCGCCCAAAACCTGCCTCTGCCGCTAGTACTGCTCGATAATACCGAGACCATCCGCTACGCCAACGAGGCCGCCGCTAAGTATGTCGGCATGGCAGCGGACGACATGGTCGGAAAAAACGTTTACATGGTGCTCGACATGTCGTTCCCCAGCGAAGAGACTTTTGACCGCTGGCTGAAAACCGCCAAAGCCAAAAGCGCCACCGCCTCTACCAGCTGGGAGCGAGTCCGCCTCAATGTCCGCGACAGCCATCCGGCCCGCCTCTTCGACCTGGCGGCTTATTACAACCGTGACAACCCCGACCATAATGAAACTATGCTGGTAATGTTCGACCACACCAAGGAGTACAGCCAGGATGACCAGGCCGTCAGCTTCATCGCTCTCAGCGTCCACGAACTGCGCACGCCGCTAACGTTACTGCGCGGCTACATCGAGGTTTTCGAGGATGAACTCGGGCAAACCATCACTGATCCCGAGCTCAAGAGTTTCATGCTCAAAATGCGCGCCCAGGCCGAACAGCTGACGGATTTCGTCAATAACATCCTCAACGTCGCCCGTGTCGACGACGACCAGTTGGAGCTCAAACTCCAGTCCGAAGATTGGGGCGAGACACTCAAAAGCGCCATCGAAATGATAAGTTTGCGGGCCAAGATCCGCGGCATCACGCTGGAATGCCACATCGCCCGCGACCTGCCGCCGGTTGGTATCGACAAGTTAAGTATCCGTGAAGTCATCAACAATCTTATCGACAACGCCATCAAGTACAGCGGCGACAGTAAGGTGATCAAAATCGACGCTTCCATCAACAAGGAAGGCCTGGTCGAAACCACCGTCCAGGACTTCGGCCTGGGCATACCAACCAGTGTTTTGCCGAACTTATTCACTAAATTCTACCGTGATCATAGAAACCGCGCCCAGATAGGCGGCACCGGTCTAGGGCTTTACCTCAGCAAAGCCATTGTCACAGCGCATGGCGGCAGCCTCTGGGTCCGTAGCCGGGAGGACGATGGCAGCACCTTCGGCTTCACCCTTCTGCCATACGATCGTATAGCCGAAAAGGTCAAACAAAACGGCGACCAGGAGATCACCCGCAGCGCCCACGGCTGGATCAAGAACCATTCGCTCTACCGCCGCTAACCGACAAGTGATACAGTAATTGATATGGAACCAACTTCGACCACTCCGATTACGCCAGCCGCGCCAGTGAGCGGCCGCAAAGTTCTATGCATAGAAGACGAGCACTTCATCAGCGAACTCTACACCCGCGCCCTGACCAAGGGCGGTTACCAGGTCGAGACCATCGCCGACGGCCAGAAAGCCTTGGAAGCCGCCGAGACCGACAAGTATGACATCATTCTGTTAGACCTGATGATTCCCACTCTCTCCGGCATAGACGTCCTGCGCAAGCTGCGCGACCCGAATAACCCGTCACCGATCAAGGCCAAGATCATTGTCACCACCAACCTCGAGCAACGCGAGGATGTCCGCGCCGACATCGAAAAACAAGCCGACGGCTACCTCGTCAAGGCCGAGTTGACACCTCACGAGCTGGTCGACTTCCTAGACAAAATTAAATAGTCATTAAGCTCTAGGATTATTGACGGCGCGGCGTATAATTAATGATAGCCATGTGTGGGCTGGTTCCAGAACCTTCCTCCACGCAGACTTATTCACAAGAAGACACACTTCGGTCCCTGTTTTCTTCCATAGTTCAACAGTTTCTTGGGTGCTTACGGTTAGCTCCGAACGGTAGCGAAACCCTAGTCCTCGAAGCTCCTCCCAAAACCCGTTTGCTGGCCTCTGTCAGCTAGTTTTAATTTTATCTAATTTTTAAGGAGTTTGAACTATGGCAACTTTATTAGCAACCCAAGAAATCCAAATCGCCGCCGTCCGTTTCCGGCACAACGCCGAGCAAGTGCGGTTCGAAAGTTACCCTAAGCGGCTGATCTACAAAGGCCGCGCATACGTATTGGCGGAAACATGAAAGGGCAGGAGACCGAGCTATGGACAACAATTCACAAACTATGGCCGACGGCGACGGCGTGTCGGTGCACAGCGGTTTTCCCAACCCGGCGGTCGACCGGCAAGGGCAAGGCGCGCGCTTAGCCCTGGACCTCAACCAATTACTGATTAAACACCCCAGCAGTACTTATTTATTCCGGGTGGCCGGCCATCATTGGAGCGACCAGGGCGTGTATGACGGGGATATCGCGGTGGTTGACCGGGCGCTGGAACCGCGGCCGGCTGACCTAGTCGTCGCCTGGCGGCTCGACGGTTCCACGCTCTGCCTCTATCGAGATCTAATCGCTTCCGCCCAGTTCTGGGGCGTAGTAACGGCCACCATCCATGATCGCGCTAATAGATTGCAATAACTTCTTCGTCAGCTGCGAGCGACTGTTCCGGCCCGACCTGGAAAATAGGCCGGTGGTGGTGCTGTCCAGCAATGACGGTTGCGCGGTGTCGCGGTCGAACGAGACCAAGGCCCTGGGCGTCCCTATGGGAGCGCCGTTTTTCAAATACCGGCAGCTTTTCCGGCAGCAAGGCGTCACGCATTTTAGCGGTAATTTCGAGCTGTATGGTGATATCAGTCAGCGCATTATTCGTCTGCTGACTGGCATCACGCCGCGCACCGAAGTTTATTCCGTCGACGAGTCCTTCCTTGATCTCGGCCAGATGGCTATAACGGATTACACGGCGTGGGGCAGGACGGTGCGCCGTAAGCTGCTGCGCGAAGTCGGCATACCGGTTTCCATCGGCATCGCGCCGACCAAGACGCTGGCCAAACTGGGCGCAGAGCAGGCTAAACATGATGAGGGCTCAGGCGGCGTCCTCGACCTAGCCAGCTTGACTCCTGCTGCCCGCGCGGTTTACCTGCTTGGCACACCTATCAATGACGTTTGGGGTGTCGGCCGCCGCCTGACGCCGCGGCTGCGGGCGGAGGGGATTCATAATGCCCTGGACTTAAGCCGAATGCCGCCGCGCCTGGCCCAGCAACTGATGGGAGTCCATGGCCGCCAGATGGTAGCAGAGCTGAACGGCACTCGCTGCTACCCGTTGGAACCGTTCGGCCGGATCCGCCAGACTGTCATGCACGGCCGACAATTCGGCGAGGATACCGGTGACCCGCTGATAATAGAATCGGCCATCGCCAGCCTGACCGCCCGGGCTGCGGGCCGCCTGCGGGCCGACCATCTGCTGGCCCGCGGAGCGGCTGTCCGCCTCGCCACCAACCGCCACAGGCCGGGCTACCAACGCCTGGCCCGCACGCTAAGCTTCGTCACGCCAACGGCCGACACCGGCCTGATCGCCGGCCAGCTGGTAGCCGCTGTCCAGGCCGCCTACAACCCAAGGGTTCAGTTCCACCGGGCGGACGTCTTATTATTCGACCTGGCCAGCGAGCACCGCCTGCAAACCGATCTGCTGGGCAACATCGACCTAGTTGGATCAGAAGCCGCCCATTCGCGCTTGCAAGCCTTCGATTCCATCAATCAACGCTACGGCCAGGGCGTCATCCGCTACGCCGCCGAAGACCTGTCCGCCGCCTGGCAGCCCCATCGCGGCCACCGCAGCCCCCGCTACACCACTTCGTGGGAAGAACTGCCGGTAATCAGAATCGTGCCGACGAAGGCCAGCGAGGCTCCCGCTATGACATAGCCCCACGAACCATTTTTCGGGGTGTCACCCAGGAAAATTATGCCGATGGTAATCGGGACTATCGTTTCGAAAGCTATCATCGCGGCATTGACGACGCTGGCGTGATGGCGCTGAAGCGCGATGGTGAAGAGCATGATGCCGACCAGCCCATAAGCTAAGAGCGCCCAGACCAAAGGGTTAAGCAGGAGGTGCCAGTATGGCTGTGAAAAATTAAGCATCCGGCCGACAACCGCCGTTCCGCCAAAGGCCGCGCCGCTTATCGCGCCTAGAACGATTGTGGCGTAAGGTTTTTGTACTTTGGCGAAAACCGAGCCGGCCAAGACGAGAAGCAGGGGAGCGAATATAATCACCCAGCGGACAATCTCGTTCACCGCTTTAGCCCTTTCCGGCGCGGCGCTCAGCGCCAGCAAAGCCAGGCCGATAAAGATACACAGCATGGCGACATTCGCGCTACCTCCCAGCCGGTGCCGCAGCACGAACCGGTCGATAAGAGCGGTGATAACGACGCTAAAGGCAATGATCGGTTGCACCACGAACAAAGGCAGCGTGTGGACGGCGACTAAGGTTAGTATCCAGGCCAGCCCATCCAGCATGAGACCGACCACGTATGGCCAGTCCTGGACCAGCCGCCAAAGCAGACCGACACGAATCGAGATGGCTTTGGCCTCTTTGTCGGCGCTGGTTTTTTGAAGCACGGCCGCTATGCCATTACACACCGCGCAGCCAAACGCCGCCGCCATAGCCAACCAGAAAATCATAACTTTACTGTATCAAAGGGAAAGACCAACCGAAAGAAACTTCATGGTGACCTCACGGGGAATCGAACCCCGGTTACCAGGATGAGAACCTGGTGTCCTAGCCGCTAGACGATGAGGCCAAATTGATGCTGGTTTATCCTATCACATCTGTTAGCGGCCGTCCAGCGGCCAAAAAAGCATAAACAGGTTGAGAAAATTTTGGTAAACTGTACAGTAAAAGCAGTACTATGCATACCAAAATTATTATCGCTAGAGTGGGCCTGACGGCGTCGTTCCCGTCAGTGAGCGGCGTGGCATGAGCCTGTCCGACATCTTCAAAAAACCTGACGGCCTAACCGCCAAAGCCACGAAAATCCGTCTGCCGTCCAATCTACGTGACGACACGCTAAAATTCAAAACTATCATCGATAACATCGAAGATGGCGTGATATTGATCGACGGGCAGCAGGTGATCCAGCTTATCAATCCCGGGGCTTCCGCCATTTGCGGTTGGCCCGCCGACGAAGCGACCGGCATTGGTATCCAAGGCGTGCTTCAGCTGGTCAATGACAAGGGTGAACCTTACGTAGGCAACCCCTTTGGGCAAGTGTTCGCGCATGGCCAGAACTTGAGGGTCAATGACGCCTATGTGCTGACGCGCACCAATAAACAACTGCCCGTCAACCTCAGCCTCTCGCCGCTGGCCGACGAGAACAAGAAGGTGGTGGCGGTCGTGACAATTTTCAGGGACGTCAGCAAGGAGCGCGCCGAGGAGCAGCAGCGGATCGACTTCATAAGCACTGCCAGCCACGAAATGCGCACCCCCGTCGCCGCGATCGAAGGTTATTTGGCCTTGGCCCTCAACGACAAGGTCGCGACCGTCGACAAGCGTGCCCGCGATTACCTGGAAAAAGCCCAGAGTTCGACCCACCATCTGGGAGCTTTGTTCCAAGACCTACTGACTAGCGCCAAGGCCGAGGACGGCCGGCTTACAAGCCATCCGACAACAGTGGAGTTTGGCGGATTCCTGGAAGAGCTGACTAACGAGCTGCGCCTGGTCGCCGAGCAAAAAGGCTTGGCCGTGGAATTCGTGGTAGGCGCCCACGATGCCGCACACGCCCAAGGCGGAGAACGGATCATCAGGCCGCTGTACTACGTTCGTGTCGACCCGGACCGCTTGCGTGAAGTTATTACCAATTTATTTGATAATGCCGTCAAATATACGGTCGAGGGTAAGATTTCGATCGGTCTGACAGGTAACGATAAAATCGTTCAGTGCTTCGTCCGCGACACCGGCCCGGGTATACCGCCCGATGACATACCGCATCTATTCCAGAAATTCTATAGGGTCGACAATTCGGCTACCCGGACGATTGGCGGCACGGGGCTTGGTCTCTTCATCTGCCGCAAAATCGTCGAGTTATATAACGGACGCATCTGGGCCGAAAGCGACGTGGGCAACGGCAGCACCTTTTATATAAATATGCCGCGCCTAAAGACAGAAGAGGCCGACAAGTCGAAAACAGTTAGCCCTAGCGAGGGGACGTGATACAATGAGATCAAGCCTAATCATAAGCAAGATTATCGTACAGGGGTTATAACATGCCAAAAGTGATGCTTGTCGAAGACGACAATAATCTGCGAGAGATTTACCAGGCCAGGTTACAGGCTGAAAACTACGAAATCGTATCCGCCAAAGACGGCGAAGAAGGTTTGGTAATTGCCAAAGCCGAGAAGCCTGATCTGATTATTGCCGATGTTATGATGCCCAAAATCAGCGGCTTCGAAATGCTTGACATCTTGCGTAACACCACCGAGCTCAAAGACGTCAAAGTCATTATGCTGACCGCCCTGGGGCAAAACGAGGATGAGCAGCGGGCTGAGAGCCTGGGTGCTGACCGCTACCTAGTCAAATCTCAGGTTACCCTGGAAGACATTGTCAAAGCCGCCCAAGAATTACTCAGCGACCAGACGGATAAACCCGCGGCGACGGCCTCTGACCAGGCTGCGCCGGCTCAATCTCAACCGGCCGTTTCCATACCGGTTGCCACCGAACCCCCGGCTGATGACGCCGCCAAGGATGCTCAGTCCACGGCCCAGGAAGAAGCTAATGCCAAAAGCCGGATAGAAGATTTTGTGGCTGGCGCCACGGAAGAAGCAACACCAGCGGCAGCCGCCACTAACGCCGCGGATGACGATAAACTCGTAGCCGACGCGGCACAGGCCTTGATCGACAGCACCAAAGACAAAACACCGGGCGGCGCGGATGAAGCGGCAAGTGATAGCCAGCCAAACCCGGCCACTTCCAGCGTACCGATCGCCCATAAAAAAGTTATCACGCCTCTGGGTGACAATAAGCCCAAACAGGATATAAACGCCTTGCTGGCAGCCGAAGAGGCCAAAGAAGCCAAGTCCGAGCCGGATGACCGGCCTTCTGGCCAAGCGGCAGCAACGTCCTCAAGCGAACCGCCGGACAATCCGGCTAATCCAGGCAACATCGCTCTCTGAGTTTAGGTTATGCGCGTTAACAAATTCGTGGCCAGTGCAACGGGTCTCAGTCGGCGCGCCGCCGATTTGGCTATTCAAGAGGGCAGAGTAGCTATCAACCGGCGAATAGCCAGCCTGGGAGACAAAGTAACCGATAGCGACAAAGTAACTCTAGACAACCAGCCCTTAACAACAACCGACAAACGTTTAATCATCATTCTTAATAAACCTACGGGTTATGTTTGCTCGCGGGACGGGCAGGGCAGTCAGACGGTCTATGACATCTTGCCACCGGAATATCATCACCTCAAACCGGTCGGCCGCCTGGATAAAAATTCCTCCGGACTTTTGCTATTAACCAATGACGGCGACCTGGCGAACGAGCTGACGCATCCGCGCTACGCCAAAGCCAAAGTTTACGAAGTAACACTCGACAAGCCGCTGGCCGAAGCCGACAAAGCCAGGCTCGACCAAGGAGTGAAAGTCGACGACTATGTCAGCCACCTGCGGCTATCGCCTATGGAAAAACCTAGCAGTTGGCAGGTGACCATGAGCCAGGGCCACAACCGCCAAATCCGGCGCACCTTCGAGGCTCTCGGTTACGCTGTCCGAACCCTCCGCCGTACCAGCTTCGGGCCTTATAAATTGGCCGGTTTACAATCTGGCGACCACTACCAAGAAATTTAATATTTGGTATGCTTGTATAACGGTTATGATTCACCTGCCGATTAACTCGATTGCCTGGTCTGTTGGCGCCACCACCTTGTATACTTTTAGCTTTAGGAGTTGGCGCACTTACCGGCGGACGCGAAACCCTTTGGCCCAGATGTACAGCCTAATCAGTTTGACGTTCGGGACAGGGCTTTTTTTCTTCGGTGTACCTGGCTTGTTGACACTCGACACCCACGTTCTGCTTTACGCATATTTCGCGGCTGACTTTTTCGTCCAGGTCACTATGCAAGTAGGGGTTTGGATGCTGTGGTTTCTGGGCTTACGTAACAGCATCTTTCTGCGCTATCTTTATCTTCTCACCGTACCTTTCTCGCTGGTTCTTCTAACTTGGGAAGTTCTGACATCACGCGTCAGCGTCAGCCAGTCGCCCTACCTGATCGTTTACGCCGACAAGCCGCCGGTTTTGATTTTGAAGTCAATAATTTACGTCGCCGTAGCGATACCGATCGGTTATTTCTTGCTGCGCCAAGTGCCCAAACAAGTGACCTGGCGCGCCAAGCTAAAATCTTTGACGTCGGGCATGATCTTCATAGCTGTCTGTTTGGTGGCAACCACTAACAACATTTTTGACAAGGGCAGCGATACGCCGGGTTCGGCGAGGACGGTACTGATTGTCTTCATTATCTTTTTGCTGGCCCAGCTGCCTCGCGGCCGGAAGGTCCAGCACACCTAAACGGTGTCGAAGAAGTCTTTGGTCTCGGCGGCGGCGACCTTGCCGCTATCTTGCTTGTGCTTGCTGTAAGGCGGCACCCACAGGTAGAAAGAACTGCCTTTGCCCAATTCGGTTTCGAACCACAGACGGGCCGTGACGCGAGCTGACAGCTGCTTGGCAATGTAAAGGCCTAGACCGGTACCACCGTGGACCCGCGTTTGGTAATCCTCGGACTGGAAAAATTTTTCAAATATCTTCTTTTGATCCGACTGCGAGATGCCGATCCCCGTGTCGCTAACACGGAAAGTCACGCCCTGCGCGTTGTTTTCGGGATTCATAACCGATAGCGTGACCATGCCTTTGTCGGTAAATTTAATGGCATTGGAAACGAAAATGGAAACGATTTCGCGGACCACGTAACGGCTGGTCAGAATGGTCGACGAGTTGAGGCTAGGATCAACTTTGACCTCCAAATTAAGGCCTTTGGTTTTGGCCTGGTCGGTGTAGTCTACTTTGAATTCGTCGAGCAGGGCCACGGGGTTGAGCGGTTCCAGATCGACATCCAGCTCCTCGCTTTCGACCTGTGATAAGTTCGTCAGATCCTTAATGATGTGCGACAGCTGCTGGAGACTGCGCAAGGCGCCGTTAAGCATGCCAACAGCCTCTTGGTTCTGAGGCATGTAGGGCGGCGACAGCAGCAGGGAAATGTCGCCCTGGGCTATGGTCAGCGGCGTTCGCAATTCGTGCGAAGCCACGGCTATGAACTCCTTGCGCTCCTGGTCAACGGTCTTTTCTTGCGAGATGTCGTGAATGATCAAGACATGGCCGCGGTTTTGCCGGTCGACAATGTAGGGCGCGACATTGATCGATACGGTAACCACGCTATTGTCAGGCGCTGTGAGCTGCAGATCCTTTCTTTCGAACGCGCTGTCGGCGTTACCGATTTTGAGTTCGGCCGGCTGGCCGTTAGTATCCACAAAATGGATAGATTGGTTAATTTGCCGGCCATTGAGCTCGGGCGTAGCAGAAAGGGCCGAAGCCATTTGATTGTAGATGATGATGTTACCGCCGTTGTCGACGACCAACACCGCGTCTCGCATGTTGTTGATCAACGCCAGTAACTGCTGACGTTCTCTCTCCGTTTCGGAGCCCAATTCAATCAACTGATGGCGTTCCGACCGTTCCGACCTTGTTAGGAGCGCCACGTACAGGCCGATAACCATCAGGATCATCATCCGGATAACGAGATTTCTGGGGAAAGTCAGTTGCGCATGGTTAACGATTATATTCTGAGTCAACAGCAAAGCCGTTTGCACGGCACCGATTAAGGCCGCCGCCCAAGCGCCGTACCAATAAGCTCCGGAGATAATCATAAAAACCAGCACTAAGAGGTATGGGCTGGCATCGGCGCCGGTCAGCATAACCAATAAAATCGCCAGTGCACTATCGATTACCAGAATCAGTGATCGGTTAGCCAGAAAACCAAAACCGCGCTTGTTGCCGGCTAACAGCAGAATATTGAAGATTGCGGCGGTCACTAGGAACCCGCCAATAATAGGCTCTTGGGCTCGCGCCACGAACCAGAAACTGGCCGCCACGATGGCGATGATGCCCCAACGGGCATACCAGGTACTTTTCAGGTAAGTGGTAACCCTCGGCTGGATAAGATCTTGTGATTTGGACATGTTTACTTAAAGGCTAGGAAACCCTTCCTAACAAGTATATCAAAAAGCTTGTGCTAAATAGACTAGTAGACTGTCCAATCGTTGTCGCGCGGATGTTCACCGACACTATCGAGCCTGGCCACGACGCCTCTATCAAGATCCGTGACGCGGAAAGACTCCAGAGTTCGCCTGGCGTAACCGGCATCGACAACTGCCACGAAACCAAGTGACAGGTGTTGCGCGTACCTGGAATCGTGTTGTCCGGTCTGGAGCTCGAATTTATCGAGCGCCCCGTCAAGAGCCCGAGTAGTTTCCTTAGGGCCGCAACAGGAAGCCGGCGTTCCGCAGCGAATAGGATCTTCGTCAACAATGGGCAAAATACCATACCCTTCGAGCAGGGATTGTCGCAGAGCATCGGCCGTCCGTATAAGCGATACCGGCTCGGTTGTCTGGGTCGCCGGAATCATCGGTCGTATGCCAATGGTCTTGTAGGGGCGGAGAAGGCCTCTATCGTGAAGAATATCGACCGCGTGTTTGGCTTGCGCGTCTGCCTGTCGGTTATCCTCGGGAAAGCCTCCCACCAGCACAAGTTTGCCCACGTATTGTTTTAGATGATCTTGATGGGCTTTTTCACTGCCTTCGCCCAGGAGACTTCTAGCTGCCCGCCCAGCGACACCCCCGAGCAAATTTAAGGGCGCCGTTATTATTTCCTTTCCGGTTGATAAAGGTTCTTTGATAATGCCACACCCCTTGTATTTAATTTAAAAACTATAAAAAATATCACGATCTAAGTCAGTAAAATACCTCATTGATGAGGTATGATTCTCATCATCAGGCGGCTTAGCCTGTTAGAATATTAGGTGATGAGCAAAAAGTTACCGATTGTGGCGATTGTTGGACGGGCCAATGTCGGCAAGTCCAGTCTGTTCAACGCGATCCTAGATCGGCGCGAGGCCATCGTGGCCCGCGAAGCCGGCACCACCCGCGACAGCATCATGGCCAAGGCCGAATACAAGGACCAACATTTTTGGCTGGTTGATACCGCGGGCATCAAAGACCCAGAGGACGAATTCGAATTTACCATCCAGGAACAGATCATTCAGGCCGCTGACAGCGCCGACGTTATTTGGGTGATGGTCGAGGCTGACGTGCCGATCACAGAAGAAGACCGCCGGGTAGCCAAGATGGCCCTCAAGAGCCGCAAGCCGGTTTTTCTGATAGTTAACAAGGTCGACAAAGCTAAGGGAGCCGACCTTAGCGGCTTTGAGCGGCTCGGCATCAAACCCATTCTGCACACTAGCACCACCCAGCAAAAGGGCATCGATCAGTTGTTGGCAGAGCTGGCCGGAATCATTCCCAAAGCCACCGATCAAGAAGACGACAACCGCTTGCGCGTCGCCATCCTTGGCCGGCCCAACGTCGGCAAGTCGCAGCTTTTTAACACCCTGGCCAAGAAACAGCAGGCCATCGTCGCCGACCGCGCCGGCACCACGCGTGACGTCAATCGTGCCGTCGTGCGCTACCTGGGTCGGGAAGTGGAGCTATTGGACACCGCCGGCATCCGCCGCAGCGGCAAAATCCAGGTTGGTATCGAGCGCTTTAGCGTCATCCGGGCACTGAGCGCCATCGAGCAAGCCGATGTCTGCCTGCTGCTGATGGATGTAAACGAACTCAATGTCCAGCTGGACCAGAAGATCGCCGGCATGATCAAAGACGCCGGCAAAGGCCTTATCCTGGTAGTCAGCAAGTGGGACGCCGCCGAAGACAAAGACGCCTACACCCGTGACGCGCTGGCGCCTCAGATCGTCGCCAATTATGATTTCGTGCCGTGGGCACCACTGATTTTTACAAGCGCCATCACCGGCCAGAATGTCACCAAGCTCTTCGACTTGGCTATGGAAATTGACAGCGAGCGCGGCAAGCGTATTCAAACCAGCGAGCTCAACCGGTGGCTGCGCCAGGCCGTCGACGCCCATCCGCCGGCCGGCCTCAAGAACCGCAATCCCAAGCTCAACTACATGGTGCAGGAGACCGACAATCCCACGCCGGCTTTCAAGATTTTCGGTAGCCAAACCAGGTTTGTCCACTGGAGCTACCGCCGCTACCTGGAAACCCGCCTGCGCAAGGCCTACGGCTACGAAGGCACTCCTGTGCAGCTATGGTTCATCGAAAAGCACGCCGCCCACAAGCACGGTGTGAGCCCCACCTTCAAAAAGGAAGGGGCGTGAGGCCATGGCCTGGCTACAAAAACGCCCGCAAGTCAGCAACCCGACGATGTTCTATACCGTCGGGCTTAATAAGACTATTCTGCTGGTCGGGCTAGGTAACCCCGGCAAAGAGTATGACCTGACGCGGCACAACGTCGGTTTTTTGTGCATTGACGAATTTGTCAGCAGAACGGAGGAGATGGAGGACTGGCTACAAAAAAAAGACCTCAAATGCCTGGTCAGCAGCGGACGGGTAGGCGACGCGCGGGTCATCACCATCAAACCGACAACTTTTATGAACCTCAGCGGCGAGGCCGTGCGGGCCGTGATGAATTTTTATAAGGTCAATCCCGAATACGTCGCCGTTATCCATGATGAGCTGGACATTGATTTCGGTCAGATCCGCCTGCGCGTCGGCGGTTCGTCAGCCGGTCATAACGGCATCAAATCGGTCACGGCGGCCATCGGCGAAGACTATGGCCGCGTCCGCGTTGGCGTCGGCCCCAAGCGGCCGGACGCGATCAAGAGCGAGGATTTTGTCCTGCAAAAGTTTTCAGCCGAAGAGCAAACCCAGCTGCCCAACCTGACCCGCGAAGTCAGCGCCATTATCAGCGAATATGTCTACGGCGGCGAGCTGCCGCATGATACCCGAAATTTTCTGGTATAATAAGCACTCGACTAGGTAGACGTAGGTAGACTAATGAGCGCTATTTTAATTCTGAACGGCGGCGCCAACGAACATGGTGAACTGAATTCCGACACCACCGGGCGCATTGACCTTGGTATGCGTTTAGCTTCACTCCGTCCGGCGGCAACAGTCATTATGGTCGGCGGACAAAGCGCGACTATTATGCGGGATTTCGCTGCCGAGAATTATCCTGAGATTCAGACGCCGCTAGTAGAGGATCAATCTTGCGACACCATTGAAAGCGCTCATAACGTGAAGTTAGAATACCTTTCGCCGGACAAACACCAAGACGTCAGTATTGTGACCACGGACTATCATGGCAGGCGCGCAGGATGGATATTCAAGCGCATTCTAGGTAACGGGTACGATATAGACGTGCATCTCGCGTCTTCGACGCACTCGCCGCTTCTGCAGCACAAGGAGCAGGTACAGTTCGCCATTGCCAGACTGAAATTACTGGGCCTCAAGCCCGAGGATGACGCCAAAAGAGCGCAACGATTGTCACGTTTCCGTTTTAGAGACAGGGATAACTCAGTCGCTAATTTGATCCAGTTTGTCGACACCGGATTAAATACCAGACTTAAAGCCTAGGCCCCGGGCGAGTATAAAAAAGAGCCTCCAGAGGGGGTGGGCACCGCTGGAGGCTCATTACAGGGCACGACTAAGTCATGCCCACCACCCTTCAACCCACCCCGGCGAAACATCGACGTCTATATATAAGAATGACGCGTGTAATCCTTTGCAGGAA
>DATKRL010000022.1:0-6977 GCA_035532255.1 Candidatus Dormiibacterota bacterium
GGAACACAGCTTGCCCCGCCACCGGAAGTCGCGAAAGCGCCCATGCCTGTCATGGACGTGGTAGCGCCGCCGCCCACGCCGCCGTCGGCGAGTCCGTCTCCTTCCGCCCAGCCTCTTAACAAAGCCGCTTTACCGTCCATGTCTAAGGCTAAGAAGGCCAAGGACAGCGGCGTGGGCGGCGCCATCTTCACGGCCGTAGTCATCGTCCTTGGCCTAGCCGCACTGGCGGTCTACGCTTATCTCAAACAACCAAGGTAATGACGACTGTCGCCAAACTGCTCAAGCCCGGCGCCGTAGGAGTGATTCCGACCGATACAGTCTATGGCTTGGTAGCGCGCGCGGCAGACCAGACGGCAGTAGAGCGTTTGCATGACATCAAAGGCCGCGCCGGCAAACCGGGCACCATCATCGCGGCTGACATAAAACAACTCGAAGAGCTTGGGCTCAAGCATCGTTATCTCAAAGCCGTTGAACAGTTCTGGCCCGCTGCCGTCAGCGTAGTCATACCGAACGCCGACCCGGCGTTAGATTATTTGCGACAGGGCGAAACCGGCTTAGCGGTCCGTCTGCCGGCCGACACCAAGTTGCGGAGGCTGCTCGGCCAAACCGGACCGCTGGCTACCAGCAGTGCCAACCCGACCGGCCAGCCGCCGGCCGCGACAGCCAAACAGGCTAGGGCATATTTCGGCGACAAAGCGGACTTTTATGAAGATGGCGGTGACCTTTCCAAACGCGCGCCCTCAACAGTCATCCGTATTGTCGACGATGCCATCGAAGTCTTGCGCCAGGGCGCAGTTAAGATTGACGATGGTACAATACGACCATGAACTTTAATGATTACCAGAAGCGGGCGCTGACGACCGTTATCTCCGAAGGCAACGAATTCAACGACCTGCTGCACTGGGTGCTGGGTATCAACGGCGAATCGGGTGAAATCGCCGAAAAGGTCAAGAAAATCATCCGCGACAAAGGCGGCAAAGTCTCAGCCGAGGACAAGAAAGAGCTGGGCCGCGAAATCGGCGACGTGCTATGGTATCTGGCCGTGTTCGCGCACCATTTGGGAATCAAGTTCGACGACGTAGCCGCTGACAACCTGAGCAAACTAGCCGACCGCCAAAAACGCGGCCGCCTCCAGGGCTCCGGCGACCACCGATGAAACATGACACCGCCACACCCTACATCGCGGCTTTCGTGATCTTTCGCAAAGGTAATAAGGCCGCGTTCGTGTTGCGCCAAAACACTAATTGGGGCGATGGTTATTACGGACTGCCTTCGGGCAAGGTAGAACACGGAGAAAATTTCCTGGCAGCCGCCGTGCGCGAAGCCAAAGAAGAGACCGGCGCTGATATTGAACTGACTGACTTACGCTATCTGCTTACCGCCCATCGCAAGTCCGGAACCACTTTGGGCGATGCCGACGATTCATCATGGATTGACATTATTTTTGAAGCCGAGCGTTGGAGCGGCGAGCTATACAATGCCGAACCGCATAAGCATGCTTCTTTAGAGTGGTTCGACCTAAACAAACTGCCGGATAATGTCGTGCCGCCGGTTCGTTATTACCTCGAGCAAATCACCGCCGGCCGCCACTATGCCGAATACGGCTGGAAAGAGTAGAATAGAGCCCGATGCTTAAGAAAATACTACATACCGGCCTAGCCGTTAATGATTTAGAGGGCATGATCAAGCTGTACGAATCGCTTGGATTTGAGGTAATTAAAAGATTCCACAAGTCAGATATCAACGCGGACGTAGTCATGGTCACAAAAGGCGAAACGACATTTGAGCTTTTTGAGTTCCATGACCAAGACCATCCGCAAGTAGAGTTCATCCGCAACCACGTGGCAATTTATTCCGACTCTATAGAAGAAGATGTTAACGCCTTGCTAAAACAGGGGTATCGGCTCACTATTCCTATAACCGAAGGCGTTGTCTTCCGATTCGCTTTTCTGCAGGATAAAGCTGGCGCCAACTACGAAATTGCCACCGAAAAAACCTAAGACATGTCATAATCCGCCGGAAGCCGCTTCGCGCTTACGACGGTCATACCACGTCTGAAAACTTGACTCCGTCGTGAACTCCGCGCGGAGCCAGTCGTCGAGGCTGTCTCCGCCGCCGCCAGCCATGCAGACGACCATGTCGCCGCCGTCGAGGTGTTTTTGGATGGTTTGCTTGAGTTTGGTGTCGCGCTCCATTGGCTCGGCGATTGACGGGTCGTCAAGGTGCGAAATCAGCTCAGCCGGCGAGATGACGCGCTGAGTCGGATCCTCGCGCGCCAGGTAGCTGGGGATCCAGTACAGCTTGTCGGCGCCGTTAAAGCAGTCTTTATAATCATCGAGCATGTAGTGCTGGCGGCGGTTAGTCAGCGGCTCGTAGACGACGACTAATTTTTGGCCGGTCTCGGCGGCCATTTCTGTCGCTACGCTCATGGCACCACGGATTTTCTCAGGCGTGTGGGCGTAATCGCTGTAGAGCCCGGGCTTGATCTGTTCCATGCGGCGGGACAGGCCGGGGAAGCGGTCGATGATTTCTAGAATCTTATCCAGCGGGTGGTCGGTTACGCGACGCACGGCTTGCGCTACCAACCAGGCGTCCAATCGGTTATATTTACCCACCAATTTAAGTTTTTCAATACGGAGGTCGCCACTGTTAAGCACGCTGACGGCTGGCGCGTCGCCCAAGCCTAGATATTCGGCATCTTCTTGCCAGATGAAAGTATGCC
This sequence comes from Candidatus Dormiibacterota bacterium, assembly GCA_035532255.1. Lineage (GTDB taxonomy): Bacteria > Patescibacteriota > Saccharimonadia > Saccharimonadales > UBA4665 > DATKRL01. The sequence continues at coordinate 2,723 of DATKRL010000022.1, forward strand.
CGGACTGGCCGATGAATTCGCGGAAAGCTGCCTGGTAATCCTCGCGCGTCCGGAAAATCTCGTGATGGTCCCAGCTGACACCGGTGATCAGGCTGACAGCCGGCTCAAAGGCCAGGAAGTTACGGTCGAATTCATCGGCTTCGTAAACTAAATACCGACTGCCCGGGGTGAACTTGCCCATCTCGGCAAAACTGGTTTTGGCGGGCAGCAGGTAGCTGATTGGCATGCCAAGTTTTTGGTGTAGCTCGGTGAATACCCAAACAAGCATGGCCGTGGTCGTGGTTTTGCCGTGGGTGCCAGCGACCGCGATCAATTTAAGTCCTTGTTCCTGCAGAATTAGATTAAGGAGCTCGTCACGCTTGCTGGTTTTGATGTTTTGTTCGGCGCAGTAGGCCAACTCCGGCGCGTCTGGATTCTCCAGAGGCAGGGCAGAGGTGTAGACAAACCAGTCGATCGGTTCACGCTCATGCGCGGCCGCGATCGCCTCCCGGCTTTGGCCGATGTGGATATTGGTAATCCCATGCTTTTTCAGGTACTGGATGTACTGCGAAGCCTGCTTGTCTGATCCTGAAACAGTATAGCCAGCCTCCTGCGCTATCTGGGCTAACGGTCCAATACCGGCGCCGCCGATACCTGAAAAATAGATGTGCATAGTTCTTATTATGCACGAGTCGCCGTCAGTTTAGCTATAATCATAAATGATGAATAAGCGCCAGTTACATCACATCTGGACAAAGGTGCGCGCCATTAGTCCCTGGTATTTCTTGGCGATAGCAGTTGCCAGCGGCGTTATTTGTATCTTCGCGCTTAGGGCGAACAACCAGCACATGATCAAGCTCCGGGACGCCGTTTACGCGGCAGATCAGAACAATACCGACGCCCAAACGGCGCTCAGAAATCTTCAGGCCTACGTCACTTCGCATATGAACACCAACCTGAGTACGGGGGTATCTATCTATCCGCCGATTCAGCTTCAGCATACCTATGACCGCCTGGTGCAAGCCCAGACCGACCAACTAGCCAAAACCAACACCCAGCTGTACACAGACGCCCAGCACTATTGCGAGCAGCAAAATTCGGTTGATTTTTCTGGTCACAACAGGGTGCCATGTATCGAACAATATGTGCAGGGCCACGCTGCTGCCCAGCTGCCGGTTATTCCCGCCGCCCTGTATGAATTCTCATTTGTTACACCCACCTGGTCGCCGGACCTGGCTGGCTGGAGCCTGCTTGTAGCCAGCCTCGCGACCCTGTTATTCGTAATCATGCTGGCCGCCAGGCTCTGGTTTCATCTGGCATTAAACTAAGAATAAAGAAACGCCCCTGGCGAGGGGCGTTTCAACCTTTTCGCGGGTAGCAGCCAGACCGCCGCTACATCGAGAACTTAAGGCTTGCTGGTCGTACCAGCGTTTTGAGTGCTGTTGGCGCTGTTAGTGCTGGCGCTGCTGCTCTGATCAGAACACTTCTGACCGTTCGGATTTTGCTTCTCGAAAGTCTGGACAGCTTTAGCGACTTGTCCGTTGTCCTGCAGGTTCTCCCAGAAAGTCACCTGGCTATTGTTAATGACCATTTGGTCATATGGCTCGTGCAGTTCACAACCAAGCTTGACTAACGTGATGTTAGAGTTGCTGCTGGCGGAGCTGCTGGAGGAGCTGCCGCTCGCGCTACCACCGGACGTTTGTAAGTAGTAGATGTTCGTGAGTACCACGTACTTGCTGTTAAGAGCTTTAACGTTGCCAAAGTAAACTTGGCCAGTGTTCAGGAAGACAGCCTGAAGCTTGTTGGTGTCGACATACTTGTCCTCGCTCTTGACACCGCCAAAGGATACTGACGCTACCAAGGCTATAAGCAGAATAACGACAGCCGCGACCAAGGCGGCCAAGCCAATACGGCCCCATTTGTTTGTGTCGTTAAATCGGCCTTTTTTATTGTGACTGTTGTGACTGGGGGCTCCGGCCGCGGCGTTTGGCGCACCTGGAGCCGCAGCTTGCGGTTGAACGTTGCGGTTAGAAAAATCCATAGTTTCCCTCACTCCACCCTCTCTTTATTACTTTTATAGCTTTACCGGTTTAGTGTATTACACCAGCGAGCCCGATGCAACATAAAAATGCTTGTGATTTTTTAACAGGGGTTATACCGACAGTAAACAAGACGTCGGCGTGCTTCAGAGACGATTCTTCACGCTAAGGGGTTGACAAACAAAAACCCACCAGAGTATGTTAGGGGTACATTACTAATGGTAAGAGGGAGACCAGCAATGGCTTACAAGCACACTAATTCCAAGGGCGTAACATACTACCTTAACTCAAAGGAAGTAACACTTCGCGGTGGCAAAAAGCAAACTATCTACTACTTCAGCAAGGACCAGCGCCCAGAGGCGACTGACCTGCCGAGTGGCATGGAAGTTAACGAGAACCCGCGCAACGGTTTCCTGACCGTCAAGCGTTCTCGCTAATCCGAGTTCCGTACCGACAATCCCGGTTCCAGCAATGGGGCCGGGATTTTCATTTATCCTCCTAAAGGAGTCTTGATATAGTAGTTCGGTATGGCAGAGATAATCCTCAAAGTTCAGAAACTTAAGAAGATTTATGATGACAGGCCGGCTGTTGACGGTATCTCATTTGAGGTCGAACGGGGCGAGATCTTCGGTATCCTGGGGCCCAACGGCGCCGGCAAGACTACGACTCTGGAAATGATCGAAACCATGCGCACCATAGACAGCGGCACAATCACGGTTGCCGGCCTTAACGTTGCCGAGCAGCCCAATGAGGTCAAACAGGTGATCGGCGTGCAGCCCCAAACCGCGGCCTTTCAAGACAAACAAAAATTATCAGAGATTATCGAAATGTTTGCCGCTGCTTACGGCGAGAGGGTCAATGCCAAGGAGTTCCTGGACGAAGTCGGTCTCGGCGACAAGGCCAACGACTTCGCCGAAAACTTGTCCGGTGGCCAGCGCCAGAGACTGAGTATTGCCGTCGCGTTGGTGCACAGTCCCCAGGTTTTCTTCCTGGACGAACCGACCACTGGCCTTGATCCTCAGGCCCGCCGCAACCTCTGGGATCTCATCCGCATGGTCCGCGACAAAGGCGTCACGGTCATCATGACCACTCACTATCTCGATGAAGCCGAACTGCTTTGTGACCGCGTGGCCATTATGGACAATGGCAAAATCATCGCGCTCGATACGCCGCGCAGCCTGATCAAGCAGCTGCTGAAACGCGGGTTCAAGAAGGAAGAAAAGGTCGAGCAAGCCAACCTCGACGACGTTTTCATAGATTTGACAGGGAAAGGGCTACGGGACTAATCGATGAAGCAGCAACTGCGCACCGTCCTGGTTTTCACCAAGCTCAGCACCCGGCGCTTCTTCCGCGACCGTCTAGCCCAGTTCTTCGCCATCCTGTTCCCTCTTATATTTCTATTCGTCTTCGGCAGCCTCAGCAAGGGCGCCGGCGGCCATGCCACGTTCAAAATCGCTCTCATCAACCAATCCAAAACGGTCTTCGCCAGGTCTTTCACCGAGCAGATTAAGGCCAGCAAGACTTTTAAGGTCGACAAAACCGCCATCACGCTCGGTGCCGCCAAGGACAAGATGAGCAAAAACCAGATCGACGGCATCATCGTCCTGCCTGCCGATTTCGGCGCCGTGCAGCCCGGTCAAACCTATCCCTCGGGCCAGGCGCAGCTCCTTTACAACCAGAGCAGCACCGGCACCGGCCAAACCCTGACCTCAGTAATGCAGGGCACTTTTGATAAGATCAATGCCAAGTTCGTTAAGACCCAGCCGCCCCTATCGGTCAAGGGCCAGGTTCTTAACGAAAAGAGCCTGACAGCTTTCGACTACACCTTCTCCGGCTTGCTGGGCTTCTCCATTATCGGCCTTGGTATTTTCGGCCCGGTCAACGTCTTCCCGGAGCTTAAGAAGCAGGGTATTCTGCGCCGCCTGCACACCACGCCGCTAAAAGTCTGGCAGTACTTTCTGGCGACGATGTTCAGCCAGGCCGCTACCGGAGCTATTTCCATCGCTATCCAGTTCGTAGTCGCTATCAAGGTTTTTGACCTTAAGGTTGACGGCAATTATTTCGAGATACTGGTTTTCACCGTCTTAAGTATTTTTATGATCCTCGGACTTGGCCTGGCCATTGGCGGTTGGGCCAAGAACGAGCGTCAGGCCGCGCCGCTCAGCAACATCGTCGTTTTCCCGATGTTGTTCCTGTCGGGAACTTTCTTCCCGCGCTTCGACATGCCGCAGTGGCTG
>DATKRL010000023.1:0-14782 GCA_035532255.1 Candidatus Dormiibacterota bacterium
TTCCACGCTTATTTTAGGCTCGGCTACGCCGTCGGTCAGCGACTACTACCTGGCGGAGGCTAAAAAGCGCCCGATCATAACCCTAAAACAGCTCGCTCAGCCCGGTAATCATCCGGCCACCGAGGTAGTAGTGGTCGACCACAAGGAACGTAACCTGTTCGACCGTTCGTCATTTATTAGCTTGCCACTGGTCAAAGCCCTGGAGGGCGCCCTGGCCCGCGGCGAACAGTCCCTGCTCTATCTCAACCGGCGCGGCACCGCCCGCCTGGTAATGTGCGAGAACTGCGGCTGGCAGGCCGCCTGTCCGCACTGCGACCTGCCGCTGACTTATCACGGCGACCACCATCAGCTGCGCTGTCACAGCTGTAACTATCATGCCCCGGCGCCTGCCAGCTGCCCGGCCTGCGGTCACCCCAGCGTCATGTTTAAGACCGCCGGCACCAAGGCCATCGTCGAAGAAGTCCGCCGCCTCTGGCCCAAAGCCCGTATCGCCCGTTTCGACACCGACAACCTCAAGGCCGAACGCTTCGAACAGCATTACGAAACGGTTCGCCAAGGCGATATTGATATCCTGGTCGGCACCCAACTGCTGGCCAAGGGTCTGGATTTGCCGCGCCTCAGCACCCTGGGCGTTATGCTGGCCGACACCAGCCTCTACCTGCCGGATTTCTCGGCCCAGGAGCGAACGTTCCAACTGATCAGCCAGGTGTTAGGCCGAATCGGCCGCGGCCACGTTGCCGGTCGAGCGGTCATTCAAACCTACCACCCCGACCACCACATCATAAAGGCCGCCATCAACGGTGATTACCAGACATTTTACGAGCAGGAATTGGCCAGCCGCAAGCAATTCCTCTTTCCGCCTTTCTGCTACTTGCTCAAGCTGACCGTCCGCCGGGCCAGTCTCAAGGCCGCCGAAGAGGCCGCCCTCAAGCTGAAAAACGAGATTGAATCCAGCGGCGCCAAAGTGCGAGTCGAAGGGCCAGCGCCAGCCTTCTACGAACGGCTGCAGAACAAATATCAGTGGCAGCTGGTAGTCAAAGCCCGCGAACGAGGCGAGCTGCTCAAAGTCATCGCCGCCCTACCCAGCGGCTGGTCGTATGACCTAGACCCGTTGGACTTGCTCTGATTTGGAATCAGTGGCTAAAGCCGAATAGTCGGCGAATAAGGGGTCTACGCTCAGATAGTCGCGTTCCAACAGGCGCGACAGAAAAGTACCTTTTTGGTGCAGCGCCACATTTCCGTCTTCCAACACGGACCGGCTAGCCAGAGGAACCTTTGATTGGTAAGCTGCCATGGCTTCTTGTTTGGAAATGGGCGGCGTCGCAATAATGTAGCGCAACAAATCCTCTAGGGCTTCTTTGGACCTATGCTCGCGATCGCGAAAGAGAATGTTTCGGATAGTCGGTGTGACCGCGGCCCGGGGCTCCGCCCACAGCTCACCCTCCCGGTAACTGAAAGTCGTGCACAGCGAAGCCATCCAGCGGCCGCTCTCTACCCTGCGCTGGGCCACTTCCACCGTCCAGTCGTCGCCATCCAGCTCGATTTGGCTGTGCGGCCAATCCGCCGGGTGCGCAAAAGTCCTAAAGGTCGGGTAATGCACCAGCCAGGGGGTATGGTTCTCTTCCGGCAGTCCATGCCTCTCAACGGCCATCTGTACCAGATCGTCTAATCGGCCGGTTTCCGCTGCCGCGAGCGACAGACTGACCGGGCTTAACCTGCTCTCCATTGTCATTAGTCTAAAATCATAACACTTTTGACAACATTTGGCAATCAGCCGGCTGTACGCTGCCTTTAGGTTCGGGTATACTTGAGGCCAGTTATGACCAAAGACGACATTATCGCCCTGCCCAACCCGCATTTGAGGCAAAAGTCTAAGCGCGTGGGCATGATTACGGATAAAATCCGTCAGGTCGTAGCCGATATGGAAGCCGCGACACTCGACTGGGACCAGAGCCGCGAACACGAGGTCGGCGTGGCTCTGGCCGCCGTCCAAATTGACCGCCTATACAAGATCGTGGTGATTCGCAATAACTATAATGACAAGAACGACCACGGCTTCACGGCTTTCATCAACCCCGAGATTACCAAGTTAGAAGGCGAAGTCGTCGAGGATTTCGAGGGCTGCTTGAGCGTGCCCAGCATTTATGGCAAGGTTCCCCGCCATAGCAAAGTCCGAGTCAAGGCCCTCAACCTCAATGGCAAACAGTTCCGGGTGACGGCTGACGGCTTTCTGGCGCGTGTTTTTCAGCATGAAATCGATCACTGCGAGGGTCTGGTGTTCATTGACCACATCAAGGACAAACCCGAAGCTTTCTTCAAGCTTGATGACGAAGGCAAACTAAAACCGCTGGACTATGAAAAAGATGTCGAAAAGAATCCTATTCTTTGGTAATGAACGGCTGGCGACCGGTGTTCACAGCAGCGTGCCGACGCTGCGAGCCTTGCTGAACGCGGATTATGAAATACCGGCCATCGTCATTGCCCAGAATCAGACAGGCAAATCGCGCCGCGAGCGGCTGCTGGAGGTTTCGGAAACCGCCCAAAAACGGAATATACCCCTGTTGAGTCCGGTCGATTTGGCCGAAGCCCGCGACCAGTTGGCTGGTTTTGGCGCCGAGGCAGCCGTGCTGATCGCCTACGGCAAAATCGTACCGGCGGCCATTCTTGACCTGTTCCCGCTCGGAGTTATTAACGTTCACCCCTCACTGTTGCCGCGGCACCGCGGGCCGGCGCCGATTGAAAACACCATCTTGAATGGCGACGAAGAAACCGGCGTGTCGTTGATGCGGCTAGCCGCCGAGATGGATACCGGCCCGGTTTACGCTCAGCGAACCCTGTCTTTGAACGGCAACGAGACCAAACAGGAGCTGGCCGACCGGCTGTTAGCCCTGGGCGCCGACCTGGTAATGGAGTATTTGCCAAAGGTGCTGGACGGTTCGGCCGAACCTATCCCTCAAGATGAAGCCGCTGCTACTTACGACCATTTGATTACCAAGGCAGACGGTCTGGTAGATTGGACTAAGTCTGCCCTGCGCCTGGAGCGCGAAGTCCGAGCTTACGCGGGCTGGCCGCGCAGCCGCACCGCTTTCTTTGGCAAAGAGGCCGTGGTCACTAAAGCCCATGTCGCCGGCACTGGCGGCGCGGGCCAGCCCGGTGGCCTCAGGATAGAAGGCCGTGAACTCGGCGTTTACACTGGTCAAGGCGTACTTGTGATTGACAGCCTGATTCCGGCTGGCAAGAAAGAAATGACGGCGGCCGCTTTCCTGGCCGGCTACAAACGCTAGCGCGGCACGATGAACAGCTATTGTTGCGGAACACCGGGTCCGGCTGGGGGCTGCTCGTGAGGGTATGGCGGCATCATCGGCGGCACCGGCTCGGGACTTGGTGCCGGATTAGGCGCCGGCGGCGGAGTTGGAGGCATGGGCGAGGCTGGCGGCTGCTGCTGGGGTTGCGGCGGCGTCGGAGCGGCGGCGTAAGTATAAGGTTGGGCCAGCGGTTGGGGTTGGGGTTGTTGCGGCGGAGCCGGCATGGACGGCTGGGGCTGGCCGGGAACCGGTGGCGGAGGAAACCCGGTACCAGGCTGGGCAGTTGCCGGCGGTTGGGCCGCTTGGGCCTGGCTGGCGGCCAGGATCTGCGGCGCCGATTGGGCGACTTCGGCTTTCAACTTATCGAATTCCTGCTGGACGATCTCTTTGTAGTTGGGGAAATTGGTTTCCAGCCATTTGAAAGCTCCGGCGTCGTCTTTGGCCTCGAAGTAGCGCTCGAATTCATCCAGCTGCTCGTTAGTCATCTGATCAGCCAAACGAACACCGACCCTCATCTCCAATGTCTCATAGATATGTTTGAGGAAGCTGTTTTTATCGGCGTCGGGCAAGCCGCCTAAGCCGACTTCAACCAGTAGGCTATTATCGATTTTCAGCATAAAGATATTGTATCATCCCCCACACTGCTTGTGCTGCAATTTTAGAGCTGGCGCTGGACGGCTTGGCGAGTAAAGACCTCGATGCGGTCGCCTTCCTGGAGATCCAGCCGCTTAGTAGTCTTGAGGCTGAGGCCGCACATCTCGCCTTCGACGACTTCTTTGGCCTCGGCCGGGCCGCGCTTCAGGCCAGTGACTTCGACTTCGGCCAGTTGTTTGTCGTCGCGCAGGACGCGCGCCAAGGCCGGCGCGATCAGTTTGCCCTTGGTGACTTCGCCGCCACAGATAATCGCGGTCTTGGTGGTGTTGAAAATGCCCTTGACTATTAAGCGACCGAGTTCGGTCTCGACGATTTCCGGGCTGAGCAGGTTGGACAGTTCGTTTTTGACGTCGTCAATCAGCTCGTAAATGACTTTGTAGAGGCGGACTTTGATCTTGTCGCGGCTGGCTTGTTGCTTGCTGCTAGTCGGCAGGCTGACGTTGAAGCCATAAACGATAGCATGGCTGCTGTGGGCCAGATGAAGGTCGTTTTCGCCGATCGGACCGACGCCGGAACCGACGATGCGTACCGAAACTTCCTCGGTGTCGAGGGCTTTCAGGCTGTCTATAACGGAAGTCAGTGAGCCCTGCACGTCGGCTTTGACGATAATGTTAAGCTCTTGCAGCTTATTGTCGCGGTTGATCAGGCGGATCAGCTCGCTGCTGCCGATGTCCAGGTGTCCACCGCCGCCCTGCCGTTCGCTGGCAGCTTTGGCGGCCTCGGCGCGGGCAATTTTCTCGCTGGCGACCACCGTGAATTCGTCACCGAACTCCGGCAGGGTCTTAAAACCGGTGATGGCCACCGGCGTGGATGGAGTGGCTTGCTTGATAGGCTTGCCCTCGGTAGTTTCCAGGTTGCGGATCTTGGCGTAGCTGGCACCGGCCACGACAAACGCGCCGGGCTCCAGCGTGCCGGCCTCCACCAGCGCGTAGGCGACCGGTCCCCGCCCCTGCTGCACGTGAGCTTCTATAATCAGGCCTCGGGCCGGCACGTCGGTGTCGGCTTTAAGTTCTTCGACGTCGGTAACCAGCAGGATCATGTTCAAGAGGTCGGGAACACCGGCTTTGGTCTTGGCGGAAACCGGTACCACGACGATGTCACCGCCCCATTCCTCAATCAGCAGGTCCTGCTCCGACAGCTGTTGCTTGACGCGGGCCAGGTCGGCCCCTTCTTTGTCTATCTTGTTGATGGCGACGATGATCTTGACACCGGCTTTGCGCGCGAAGCGGATGGCCTCGATGGTTTGCGGTTTTATGCCGTCGTCGGCGGCCACCACTATAATCACGATATCGGTTAGCAACGCGCCGTGCTCACGGATCGCCGCGAAAGCCTCGTGGCCGGGCGTATCCAAGAAAGTAATCTTACGCCCGTCATGCTCGACCTGGTAGGCCGAAATGTGCTGGGTGATGCCGCCAGCCTCGCCTTTGACGACGGAGGCGCCACGGATAGCGTCCAGCAGGCTGGTTTTGCCATGATCGACATGGCCCATGACGGCAACTACCGGCGGGCGTTTGGCGGCGCTAGCGCTGGCCGCTGGCTTGATCCGCTTGATAGCCTCGGCTTCCGGAGCGGCGAGCTTAGCCAGTTTGAGGCCCAGCCCCAGTTCTTCGACGATTATTTGCGCCGTGTCGAAGTCGATCCGCTCGTTGACGGTGGCCATGACGCCGTTCTTCATCAACTCGCCGATCAGGCGCGAAACGGGAATCGACAACCGCTCGGCCAGGGTGCCGACGGTGATCATATCTTCGATTTCGATGATGGTCTGTTTGGCTTCTACTTGTTCTGCCATGATCGTCGACTCCTTTCCGGCCAGTGCGGCCAATCTCTTATTTACACATATTACTTAGCTTTAGCGTTGGTTTCAGTTTCGGCTTTAGCTTTAGTGGCGGGCTTGGCCTTGGATTTGGCGTCTTTCTTGGCGTCTTTCAGGCTCAAAGCGATTTTGCGGTTCTCGGTATCGATGTCCAGCACTTTGAATTGCTTCTTTTCGTTGAGCTGGAACAGCTTTTCGGGGTCAACCGCTTCGTCGTCGCTCATCTCGGACACGTGGACCAAGGCTTCGACGCTGGGGCTGATCTGAACAAAGGCGCCGAACGGCGTGATGCGCGTCACTTTGCCTTCGACAACGTCGCCCTTCTTGAAGTTCTTAACCTGGTCCAGCCAAGGGTCCTCAGTCATCTGCTTGATGCTTAGGCTCAAGCGGTCTTTGTCGATGCCGATGATTTTGGCTTTGACGGTCTCGCCGACTTTGACATAGTTGCGCGGGCTGTCGACGCGCTCCCAAGAGATCTCGGAAATGTGCACCAGGCCCTCGATACCTTCGACGTTGACGAAAGCGCCGAAGTCGATCACCCCGGTAACTACGCCTTCGACGATGTCGCCGACCTTAAGTTCCTTAAAGCGGGCCTGCATATCGTCCTTGACGGCCTCTTTTTCGGAGAAGATCAGCTTGTTGTCTTTGCGGCTGACGTCCAACACGCGGACCCGCAACGGCTTGTTGGCCAGGGCGTGTAATTTTTGCAGAATTTCGTCCTTGTCGGCGCCGCTAACGCGCGGATAATGGCCGGCAGCCAGTTGCGATACCGGCAGGAAGCCGCGAATGCCTTCCAGCTCGACCAGCAGACCGCCGCGGTTGGCGTCATAAGGCGCCACCTCAACGATTTCGTTGGCCTCGTGAATACGTTGCAGCTCGTCCCAGCCGCGGTCCTTGACGGCCCGCTTCATGCTTAGGAGAGCGTAGCCCTCGTCCAGCTCCGGATCGATGACGCTGACCGTGACGGTCTGCCCCTCTTCCAGCTTTTGGCCATAGCCGATTTCGCGGCGCATGACTATACCAACCCCTCTGGCGCCCAGGTCTACCCAAACTTCGTTCTTTTTGACTGCCAGTACGCTACCTTCTACGGTATCGCCGGCGGTCAAACCGGTGACTTCGCTGCCTGCCAGCAACTCGTCCATAGTTAATGTCTTTGACATGTACTACATGCCTCCTTCGTAAAGTATTTCTTCAGTTCGCTTAAAACCAATTAGTTTGCTGACTGTAAGATTATTCCTATTGTATCTGATAAGTGGTAAACTGGCAACATGTACGTGGGGATAGACATCGGCGGCACAAAAACACTGGTAGCCACGCTATCGGATGAGGGTAAAATCATCAGCGGCCGCCGCTTCCCTTCCGACCACGATTACCTACGGTTTCTGGACGATCTAGGCGAAAATCTCAAGCAATTGCAAATCAGCGGCCAGCCACGCGCCTGCGCCGGCATTCCCGGCTTGCTGGACCGCGAGAAAGGCATCGTCCGCGCCCTCGGCAACCTGCCCTGGAAAGACAAGCCGATCCGGGATGATATTTCCAAACTGCTTGGCGGTGCCAAAGTGTTAATCGAGAACGATTCCCGACTGGCCGGCCTGTCCGAGGCCCGCCTCATCATGGACAAATACGATGACATTCTCTTCGCCACCATCAGCACCGGCATCGGCGGCGCTTTCATCCAAAAAGGCCGGATCGTCCGAGCTTTGCAGGACACCGAAATGGGCAAAATGCCCCTGGAGCATGACGGCGAGCTAATTCACTGGGAAGAATTTGCCGGCGGCCGTAGCGTCGTCAAGCGCTTCAACCAACAAGCTCACGAAATAAACGACCCCGCCAGCTGGCGCGTCATCGGCGAGAACATCGCTTACGGCCTGGGCGCCGTTTGCTCCATCATCCAGCCAGAGGTAATCATTCTGGGCGGCAGCGTCGGCGCCCAGGCCGACAAGTACAGCGGCACCATCATGGAATTCCTGGCCAAACACTTGCACCCCGTCGTCCGGCAGCCTCAAGCCATTCTGCCGGCCCAGCGTCCGGACGAAGCCGTGATCTATGGTTGCTATGATCTCGCTAAACAGGTGTTCGAAGATGGAAAAACTGATAACTGAACTCCGGGGCCTTTACCCGCGACTGCGCTTCACGCCGGGCCGGCAGTTCTGTTGGTCGCCCGAAACCGGCGAGATTTTCTACAAAGAAAAGGCCAGCGGACAGAGGGCGATCTGGTCGCTACTGCACGAAACCGGCCACGCTCTGCTCAGCCACAAAAACTATAAGGCCGACTTCGAATTGCTAAGGTTAGAGATCGCCGCCTGGGAACGGGCCCGCGAGCTGGCCCAACATCTCAGCGTCAAGATAGACGAAGACCATATCCAGGATTGCCTGGATACCTACCGCGATTGGCTGTACAAACGCAGCATCTGTCCTAAGTGCACTACCAAGTGCCTCCAACAGGGGGATTTTGTCCATTACCGTTGTTTTAATTGCCACACTGTCTGGCGCGTCACGGCTAGCCGTTTTTGCCGAGCCTACCGCCGGCACAAAGGTGTTCCCCAACCCAGCGCTATCTAAAAGCCCCTGCCGGAGCAGAGGCTTTTAACCCACCAGAAAAGGCCGGTTTTTAAGCGACTTTCTTGGTGCGGCGCGAGATACGGCCGCCCTTGGCACCAGCCTTGCGGGCCAGTTCGCGGTTGGCGAAAAAGCCACCGGTCTTGCCGAGCTTACCGCCCTTGGCACCGATTTTGGCGTAGAAGTCCGAACCGTACTTCTGCTTGTTGGTCGCGGCAGCCGCCTGGCCGCCAGCTTTTGTTCCTGCCATTTTATCTCTCCTTTACTTTAGTCTCTCGAGAGAAACAAAAAAGGCTTTCCGCTCGCTTGGAGCAAAAAACCCTCTATTTCATTCGAAATCATCCCTATGGTATCACGCTATTGGTTTACTGTCAACAAGCTTGTGTTCTAAATGCTTTGGCGAGGGCCCCGGCGATCTGCCAACATGGTTATGGTAAGCGGTTGACCGGCAATCAGTCTGTAAAAATTCCTCCTCAAGTCCCGCTGGCACTATTTAACCGCGCGATCAACTCGTCACTGACATCCTTAAGCAGACTGTTGGCAGCCCCTAGTAGCGTCTTGGGTTCGTCTAATGGATATCTGGAGCCTCTGTCAAAAGCGCTGCCGGTCATCTCGCCGCTGTTTCTCTCCAAGGAACTGGTAACACCGCGAACAATCAGTTCTTGCTTCTGCCTTTTCCCTTGCTCGTTGAACGTTGTGATCCGCTCTACCGAGCAGCCGCCCCTGAAGTAACGAACGGCAAATTTTTGTTGCCGCGGCCCCTCCTGGCGGATTAAGACCAGCTCGTTAACCCAGCCACTGGCGTTTTTGTGCAGCGACAGGGTGCTCTCCTGTCTATTGGTGCTCTTGAGAGTATCTTCCATCTCTCCGGCCGTATCCAGCAACCCGGCTACCGCATCCTTGAGTTCCGCATACTCAGTGGTCTCTAGTTTAACAGACAGGCCGTCGTATTCCTTCTCAATCCGGTTGGACGGCGCCGTGATCTTGTCCCAGTAACCGTCTTCCGGTTCTCCGACTTCGTCGGGAAAGCTCCTGTGGAAAGCCTCGAGCATCAAGGCCGGATCCCATTTAGGGGAATGCTGGTCCTCGGCAAACAGTTCCTAAATATAACCATTAGCCAAGATACTCAGTGCGACGTCAAGGAAATCCGACATCTTATCGATGATGACACTTCCCTGTCCACAAATAATCTACCAACTAATCCTGAAGAGCGAGCATAACATGGCTCGCTCTTCATACAACCATCACTATCATCACAGCTCCAATGACGAGATGGGTTTTATACTCACCATTCTTGTAGGTGTTGCAACCTATCGATATTGGCAGGACTCCATTGGGCTTGAGCATCAAGCATTAAAAATGCTACCTACCATAGGTGCAGTTGTTGTTGCTACTGTACTATTGGTACTGCTTGTGAAGTTCAAGCTACACCATAGATCAGTAAAACTCAATCGCAGCATGGCTGAGATAGACAACATGTCCGGATTAGACTTTGAAAAGTATGTCGCTGCCCTACTCAAACAGCAGGGCTACAGAAAGGTTAAGCTCACTGAGAAGTTTGACTACGGTGTAGATATCATTGCCGACAAAGATGGCATACGCTGGGGTATCCAAGTAAAACGTTATAGCGGTCTTGTGAAAGCTGAGGCAGTACGACAAGTGGTAACGGCACTGAAATTCTATGGCTGTGACAGAGCTATGGTCGTCACGAATAGCACGTTCAGTAAGCAAGCTAAGATACTGGCAAAAAGCAATGACTGCGTGCTGCTAGATAGGAGGTACTTATGAAATCTCCGGTGTCAAAAGCTACCGCTGAAGCCAGGGTTATGCGCAAGTATTCCAAGTTGTATGTAGGGTTAGTGGAACTGGTAAGCTCACTCCAGAATATGGAACCTGGCGCCACCTTAGTAGATGAAGCAACCTTTACCAAAAAGAAAGACGGCGGTGTACAGCTTGCTTACAAGGCACGGCCGGTGCAATTAGTCATCAGTGACGGGCAGCGGAAGTTTAGTTTACGGGTGGATGAAGTGAATTAACCCCATTGCTTAAATTAAAACTAAGGGGTTGATTGTTCATCAGACTTGACAAACATTTGACAAAAGTATAAATGTAGTAGTATAATTGCACGGAATTAAGGAGTTTTGTTAAATTATGGATTCCAAGAACGCCCTTGAAGCAGTCGCAGCAATACGCGATAAAGTACCCACCGAAGAGCGGGCAGACTTTGATGCTCAGCTTGCTGAAACTTATGGCCATGCCGTTGAAACAGCGGGTCCAGTAGCTGTAGCTAACCAAGTACAAACTCCAGAAACTGACTTTGAAGCAACCTTAAAGCAGTTCCTTGACCCTGAAGCCGAGATGTCCGCCGAGGACCAGCTGGTGTTTATGGGTGAATTCTATGGTAAATTAGGCTTCAAAGTACCAGAGCTAGATGAAGAACAGAAGGCCAAATTGACAGAAACCATCGAGAAAAATCCTGGCAAACGAGTCATGCCTTCGCCCTTACTGCACGTCAACTGGCGCCACCGCCTTGCTGAAAAAGCTAAAGAAGCCTTCCCCAGCAACCAGTTTAGAGATGATCAAGATCCTCTCTGGACACCCAATGACACGGAAACACTCTATGGCAAACTGCTCCGTCAGCCTGATCGTACCGTTAAAGAAGGCCGCACTACTTATGGCTTAGGCTACAAAGCTCCAGGTGGCGAAGTTATTTTGGGCCAGGAAGCTTTCCAAACAGCTTTAGTAGAAAGCGGTCATGGCGTCCAAGCCGAAGACCGCACAGTCTGGGTCTTCCCCGTAATGGACGTTCAAGTTCAAAGTGAGCGTACCTATGCTTCTGCTGGTGACTTACATCAGAAAGTCGACCCAACTGAAGTACCCGAAGCCCTGATTACTACACAAATGCTACATCAAGCTAACGGCACGCCTAACACAGCGTGGCATGTAGACTTTGCCAACGAAGCTGTTTACGAATTAGACAAAAAGGGTGATCCAAAAGCTGTCGCTCGGGTTGCCGGTGTCCGCTGGGACCCGGGCGACCGTCGGGTCCGCTCGCGCGCGTGGAGTGCCGGCAATCGGAATGCCTACTTTGGCGTCCGTGGCGCGGAGAGTGGGCTTAAGGCTTAGGTCTTTTGTTTTTCTTTGTTCTTCTTTTCCTTTGAACTTTAGTACAATCTATCTTGTCGGTGAATAGTATCAGGTTAGGCGGAGCTTGCTTTGCTAGGCTGCTACCGATGTGCTGGTGGAGGTCATCAAAAAGCTTGGAATGGTGCTCGTTTTTTCTAAAACCTGTATCAGGGGCTGACCAACCAGATTCACAACTTCCCACTCTCGGACTACAAAAAGCTTAGCCCTATATAGGGGGCTGAAAGAATAGTACTCCACCTTGGTGCGCCTCGGTGTGAGTCTCGATGAGCGAGTAGTCATAGTAGTTGCTGTCGCTCAGGTTGCCAGTGTCAACTGGAACCCGAACAACCGTCAGGTCAACTCGAACACGTGGAATGCCGACAATCAGAATGACAACTTTGGCGTCCGTGGCGCGGTGAGGGGGAATTGTATAGGAATAGCCGGCCATAAAGCCGGTTATTTTTATGTCTCTAGGCTTTTCAACCAACCGCCAGCCATCCGGCCAATGTCTTTGAGGCTGCTTTGGGCTTGGAAAATCTTGGTCTCATTGGCCAGCTTCTGCTCAAGATACAATCGCAACTTAAATGTGGCTACCTCTTGTTTGACCAGAGCTTTAATCAAGTAGCCGCCCTTCATGGCTTTCGGAGCGTTCTTAGCCATAATGAGCTGTTCCATAAGTTCTAGCACACTATTCTCCAGGCTTTGACCAAGTGAATAACGCTGAGTTTTGGCTAGTTTGGCGTTGAGATCGACAACTTGTTTGTAGAGCTTGTAGACTAGATTGATGACGGGAAGTGGTTCAGACATAGATTTAAGTTTATCAGACATCTGGCGTTCGTGGTTCAATTTTCGGGCCGGTAAGCGAGCCAGCCGAGCTATTACTACTTTTGAATACTATCTTGAGAACAATCTTTATCAGTTGTATCAAGATCTTAACAGCGGTAATTATCGGCATGGCGGTTATGACCGTTTCGTTGTGCACGATACTAAACCAAGGGAGATTGCTGTCAGGCTCCCATTAAACTGGACACATCGTCTATTCTAGAAAGGACGTATTTGTTAGTTTAAATAAGGAGATTTCACCATGCCCCGAGGCATACCGGCCGACCGCACGCACAAAGCTGAGATCGTTGCAAAGATCCGTGACGGTGGCCAGAGCGTTAGCTCTGTCAGTGCCGAGTACGGCATTAATACTAAAACCATCTACGCTTGGCTCCGTGAGGGCGTTGTCGACAGTAACCGCAACCTCATACTCGAAAACAACAAGCTCAAGAAAGAGATTGAGCAGCTGTACAAGCTGCTCGGCAGGGCTACTGCTGAAATGCAGCGGTCAAAAGACTAGCCATCCTGGACGAGGTCGACCCGGGATGGCGTAGGCACTTCGTGACCCACTTGGGTATATCCCGCAGTGCCTACTACAACCAACCAGTCGTACTCAGTACTCGTGACCAGCAAGCAGTAACCGTATTGCTTGCAGCACATGCTCAGCACCCACTGTACGGTGTCCGGCGGCTCGCTCTGCACCTGGGTTGGAGCGAGAACAAAGCTCGGCGTATTCGCACTCTGGCCGGTGTTCACATAGTTCGTCCGAGCAAGAAGAAACGCTACGGCCGAAGTAATCCAGCCGAGATACTAGCCGCACCCAATGCCCTCAAACGCTTTGCCCATTACCGTAATGCTGCTCGTCCGCAGGACGGCATGAATTACGCTGGCATGGTCGACTCTGGCGGCTGGGTACAGGACTTTACCTACTTGTGGTTCCAGCGGAGCTGGCACTACTTGGCAGTCGTCCTAGATCTCAAAACCAGGCAAGTCGTTGGCTGGAAGCTGGGGCTGCGCCATTCGTCAGAGCTGACGCACGCTGCGCTCCTGGAAGCGCTCGGTAAATATCCATCACCAAGCATCTTACACAGTGACCAAGGTAGTGAATACCTGAGCTACAAGCACCAACTTACCTGTGACCAGTACGAGATTACGCTCAGCTGTAGCAACAAGAGTAGTCCTTGGCAGAACGGCTTCATGGAACGCTTCTTTGGCAGTTTCAAGCCCGAGCTGGGCAAACTAGCCCACTACCAGGACATTGGGCAGCTGGTGGAGGCCATTGCCCTGACTGTGCATTACTACAACCACGACCGCATTCACTTGGCATTAGGCATGAGCCCAGCGGCTTACGCCGCTACGCTCACCGGAGAATAGACAGGGTGTCCGGAAAAAGAGGAGCTTGACAATGGTGACGATTGGTTATGCTTTATGCCTAGTAAGCTTTCTGCCTTAGAGCTTCGCCATAGCGCAATCCAAAAATTAGACCAGCTCTCTCTTTTTATCAATCCCAAAATCGACAACATTGAACAATCCAGAAAGGGTGTTGCATATCTTGGCGTCGATATCTGGCCACACGGCAGGCGGCTTCAGTCTCATATGAGCAAGCGAGTGGCTACAAGACTAGCACCCAGCAATGCAGCAAGTTACAGAGCGCTTATAGCTACTCACGAAGCAGGCAAACAAGTGCGGAATTTCGACTGGTTGTTGAGCGATCTACTCAGCGATCTACTCTAAGTCACTTATTATCCCTCAGTAACCTTCTCTGTCAGCCTAAGGCAACAAGTCATACGCACTGTGCTATAATAAAAGCATTAAGACGAGAAGTGCCCCGAACGGCTCACTACCTAAGGAAGCTTCTCTTTTTTTATGTCTACCGTTTGATCTTGCGTTTAATGTCGGTGTCGTCAAGGTAGGCAACATACTTTAGCGATATAGACTTGTAAAGCGATGATCGATAACGGCGGTTAGGGAATAGTATTTTCTCAAATCTATCTTTTTCGATGAGGAAGTCAACCAGCATTTTGTAATCACCATCGCCTGAAACCAAGACCACTTTATCAAACTTCTCTTTAAGGTATAGGCGCTTCATAATCGAGAAAATAATATCAGCGTCAACATTGCCTTTCTTTTTGCCAAGCATAGCGCTGTTATGCTCCCGAAAAACAAGGATAAAACCGGCCTTCTGAATTGATTCATACAGTTTGTCGATATTACCACCTTCCTGAACATAGCCCAGATAGTAGTAAGCGTCATCAACGCCGTACTTTCTATTGAGATATTGCCTAAAGCGTACAAGATCAACTGTCCAGCGTGGCTCGTTCTTAGTTGTGCCCATATACAGGTTTTGGCCGTCAATATAGGCAATGTTTCTTAAACCCTCACTCATACCCAATATTCTATCATGGTGTCTCTGGGAGCTTATTAATTATATTACTATCTAGTCCCTCTAGATTTAATAGTGACATGAAAGGCTTGAGAGTACTTCTGCTCAGCTGTAACCTTC
>DATKRL010000024.1:0-11740 GCA_035532255.1 Candidatus Dormiibacterota bacterium
TTTAAGGCTTTGTCGCAGTTCTCGACCACGGCCGCGATGTCAGAAATCGCCCCGGCCTGCATGTCACTCAACCCCTGGTGCGCCCGTCCGACACCTATAATGTCAATCGTACCGCTATCTTCGTTGACGCGGCCCACCAGAGCCTTGATAAACTCGGTGCCGATATCCAACGCCACCAGATACTCCTCGCCTTTTTTGCCGGCCCGTTCTTTAACTTTGGTGGAAGCCTTTTTGGCACCGGCACCCGCGCCGCGAGCTACGTCACGAGCCACGCCGATGCCAACGCTTTTTAACTTCTGAAGCATATGCACTATTTTAGCACAAGAATACTTGCGAAAGGGCTGTCGATAACTCTTTCAAACCTGCTGGGCAAAAACTATGACACGCTCATTAAACTCACTAGTGCCGGGTTTGACCTGGCCGGTACAGGTAATGAGATTGAGTCCGGGCTTACCTGCTGTAACCGGTGTAACGGCAGCCTGCATATCGACATTGTCCGCACTATAAACTTGGGTTTTGACTACCTGGTAATTCAAAATGGCGCCATCGCCACGCACGATTTGGATGGCATCGCCGGCAACTAACGTTTTGATGCCGTAAAAAACGCCATGGGCCGTCCAGCTGGAAACATGGCCGTCAATAAGCGTAGCACCAGCCTGTCCGGGCTTGGCGCTGCCGGTGTACCAGGCGGTGTCATAGACGTTATTGGGCGTACCGAGCGCGCCATCCTTGGTCAGGCCTACTTGCAGCACCCGGGTATAGACTCCGAGTTTGGGAATCTTAAGGTAACGCGGCAGATCCGGCGCGACTGTGTATTGGCTAAGTGATGAGCCTGCCGGCTTAGATGTGCTGGGTACGGCGGCAGCAGGTTGGCCGGTGGTGGTTGGCGGCTTCGGCTTTTTGCCCAGGGCCGATACCTGGGCGGTCACATTGTGGTTGGTTTCCAGCGCCTGCAGGCTAACAACCAGTCCTAATATGAATATGAAGCAAGCCATGCCTATTAGGGTTAGCTGAAGTTTGGAATAACGGCGCGGTCTGAAGGCCGGTGCTACGGAGTCTCTACCTGGCAAGCGCACCAAATGGCGCTTAAGTACATGGGAGCGCTGCTGCCTGGGACGGGCCGGTATAGCAAAGGGTTCCGGCTTAATGACAGGTATTGGTGCCGCGACTGAAGTGTTGCCAGTCGTCGGGGTTTGTTGAATTTCCTGCCCTGGAAAATCCGGCCAGACCGGCTGCCGGTGCTTTGCAGCTATCTCCATGGAGGTATAGACCTGGTCGAAGTAGCGGCCTGACGGACGAGATCTCGGCCTCGGCACATCGTAGCGAGACCTGGTAGCTAGAGAAGGTTGCCGTACCCGGCCACGTAAGGCGGGATTATCTAGACCGATACGCGCCCGGTCAGGCATACAGCTTTCTCCTTTCGATGCTGGTCTTTTTGTCTAGCTCTTGACAGGCCTCAGGCGGCGGGCTATGACCAAAATTGTGAGAGCGGCGGTCGTCGTGGCGGCCAAACTTGCCAGCGGATGAGCCGCCATAAGCGCCAGGCCGGTGTTAGGTGCGCCAGGGGCTGCTGTTGTGGAAGATGTAGATGCCGGTACAATACATCCGGTAGGCGCATTCGTGAACCCGTTGGCCGCCGGGTTTGAGTAATCCGGGTTGTCACCAAGGTACTCAATGCAGAAGCCGTTAGTGGTTATGCCGGCAAGGTTGACGGTTAAACCGCTTAGAATGCCATTATTATCGAACCGGGTATCGCCATTCAAGGTTATAGCGGGCGCGTTAATGGTGACGCCGGACGTTAAAGTCGAGAAGGTCAGAGATGTCGTGGGGCTGCCGTTCGTGGTACCTGCTATGGTAATTGGATTACTGATCGTAGTAGTACTACTGTATCCAAAGGTTAGTCCGCCCGAACTGGCTATACTTATAGACGAGGTACCAAAAGCATTGTTGCCGCTAGTATTATTTGCGACTGCCCCCGCGGTGATTGTTGTAGTGCCGGAGTATGTGTTGGTTCCGTCTAAACTAAATTGATCGCCATTATATACCACTGACCCGCTACCAGTAATATTATCCTGTATTATCACGTCTGCTGTAGCGCTCGGGTTGGTGAACGTAAGCGTATGACTCGCTAGCGCAATGTTATCTGCGGTGTTGAATCCTATCGTCAAGCCACCGTCGGACGACGTTACGGCGACATCGCCTCCTAAAGTGATTGTCTGGGCTGTCCCATTATTCCTTATGATGTCTTCGGTAGTGGTAGTGCTAGCCGCCTGAGTTATGCTGCCGGTGATAGTAAGCGGGTTGGCTAATGTAACGGTTTGTGCTAGACCTCCGTTATTTTCAAACTGCAGGCTGGCTAAGCTCAAAGTGGCGAGATTGTCAGTTGAGCCGTTGGTAAATGTCGCGGCGTTATTAATTATGATTGTATCGCCGACGTCACCTGATACCGGTGCTGTTCCGCCTACCCAGTTGCCGGCTGTACTCCAGTTACCGTCAGCCCCAGCGCCACTCCATGTAAAAGTACCGCCTACCGCAGCATGAGCGACACCCGGGACTATAAAGCTTGTTAATGGTGCAATAACTAATAATAGAGCTACCGAAAGCCTGCGAAGTTTGCCAATCATGATAATACCTCTGTTTCTCTGTGTGTTATGTTTAGGTTTGTGTGCTCTGTTGAAATTGTACAAAAAAGGATAGGGGGGGTCAACTACAAATGTAAAAAGTTATCCACAAGCAATTTGTGCTAGGGCCTCTTGGCTAGTGGCACCAAGGCCGTGTTACGTTGCCGTTACCTCTTCCCGGGCGCACTTATATTACTAACCCTTCCAGGTAAATGCAATTTGCTTACTGCCGTTTGAGCAGGTATAAGCGTAGTAGTCACCGTTCCAGTAACTATACCATTCGGTTCCGGTGCTTTCCTGAAAGGCCTTACAGCTGTAACCGTCTGACGTAAAGTCCGTACCGCCGGCCGTATTGGTTAGTGAATCTGCAGCGGTGCAATCTGCTCCCCCGGATATTGCGACCTGAGCTGAATTAGAACCTGAGCCACACTGGCTGCCCCCAATAGCGGTGGGCTGCAGGCCACCCGAACTTTCTATGGTATCGCTTGAAGAAGAGGATGACGAACTGGAACTGGATGAACTATCGCTGCTACTGCTGCCATTTATGCTCATATTGCAGGATGAACTGCCGCCCGAGCTGCCACTTTCGTCCACTTTATCTATCAGCCAGGAATTACCGTGGGGTATAGCGGCTATAGTAATCGTATTAGTGCTGCTACTTGTAGAGCTGCCACCACAGCCTGAACCGTTCGACCCATTCGAAGTAGACGTAGTAACCGTGTATACCACCTCTTTACCCTTAGCGCCATTGCTAGCCGTGTAATCTTTGTAAACCTTTTTGGCCTTAGCCAAGTACGAGGCTTGGAAGCTACCTGTACACAGCTGGCCCGCTTGCTGACAAGCATTGTAGAAGCTAGTAGACCCTCCCGCATTCTTCTTGACCCAAGTTTTAAAGGCCGGACTCTCAAGTGCGTCAGCTTTAGACTTATCCTTGTTCTGTATGGCAGTTATAAATTGCTGCGCAACTGTCTGGTAGCTGGTCTTGTTGCCAAATAGCATATACGCACCCACGCCTATTAGGATCAATAAGACAACTACACCGGATATGACAAAAGGCAACTTTGACTTTGTCGAAGCACTGCCGCCCATGGCCGTAGCGGATGCAACGACGGTCGGACCGGCCGGGGCCGCGGGCAATGGGGTCAAGTTGGGTTGGCCCGTCGCTGGGGCGGCGGGCGGCGGTGTCACAGAGCCGGCAGGTGGTTGAGCTGGAGCTGATGTTGTAGTGGGAGTTTGTGGTGCGATTGGAACAGAGCCGTCCGGGGGAGTCGCCGGATTGACGGGGTTGATATTCGGATCCATATTGCTAATCCTTCATTGCTTATGCTTTATATGAGGATTGTATCACGGTTATAAGCAGGTACGTAATTAGTTCAGAAGCTTTGCAACATCTCCCGCGGAGTTCTGCACTGTATTCCTAAGTGTAACCGTTCGTCATTGTAGTAGGCAAGGTACGTTAGTACCTTGCTGTTTAGTTCTTGGGTAATGGAGCTGGTACTGCCTGTGCATTCTTCCTGGATAGTACGGTTGAATCTCTCAATGTGGGCATTGTCATTGGGTCGGCGTACACGACTGTGCCGGACAGTTGTGTTTCGATCCTGCATGAGCCGTGCAAACTGTCTGCCAAACTCCGGGCCGTTGTCGGCTTGTACCATGTCAAAGTGGAAGCCGGCGTAGGCCTCACCACGCCTGAGCACAGCAGCTGCCAGTCGCTGGCTAATGTGGTCATGGTGCTCAACATATGCCCAGCGTGAATGCACATCCACCATGGTATACAGATAGGTTCTCTGTTTGGTGGCGTAGTCGTACAGGTGTACTGTGTCGGCTTGCACCAGTTCTCCTGGTTTGGTGGCAGCTGGCCGCGGTACTGGTGGCCGCCAGGCCCGTTTCCACTTGCGTTTGACCAGTAGGCCAAGCCTGTCAAGCACCCGGCGGACAGTACTGAGCGACACAGCTGTCCCCTCGCGCTTACAGTAGGCATGCACCACAACGGCACAACGACCGTACTTGTGGCGGTAGTGAGCAATACGTTCAACAATCTGCTGGCTGACTGCATGCGGGTGTGTATGCGGCCGAGAGCTCAGGGTCGGCACTACCCACCGACAAGCAGCTAAGCGAAATGTATTCCTGCTCCGACGACTCGGGCGGCTGTAGTTCTCGAGCTGGACGTTTTGGTTGACCTCCAACCAGCGCTGCTTCCAGCGCCACAAGGTTGAGCGGTTAATACCGCTCTTACGAGCCGCTACTGCCACTGGCAATTGCTGCTCGACAAGCAGGCGGACTGCGTCCGCCCTCGCTTTAGGTAGTAAAGGGTTGTTAGAATAGCTCATGCGGCTGTTCCTCCTGTATTTAGTTAGACATTTACAGTTTAGAACAGTCGCTTTTTAATGTTGCAGAGCTATTGAGTCATTACGCAGGTATTGCAAACCCTATTAATATATAATCCGGTACTTTTTACTGAGGGCCTGGTAGGGGGCTGGGCGGCGTTTGCTGTTCATTGACAGGATTGACGGGCGGTGTGCTGGGAGCAGGTTGTCCGGTGGGCGGCTGCGCGGCTGGCGTCAGCCGTCCGCCGGGCGCTACAGGAGGAGCGGCCCCGGGCATCATTTGTTGCGCTTGTTCAAAAGCCGACTTCATTGAAAGTGTTTCCTGCGGCGCCTGGATTTCATGACCGGTAGCGGACCGCACCATCTTGTCAACATTAAGCGCTCCGCCGAATTCACCCGGCTTGAGCAGCTGTATAGTCTGACGGCCGTTGGGCTTGTTGAACACGCCGTCTACATCCACAGTTGCCTGCACATAGTAGTAGTACTGATTGTTATCCATTACCTCGGTCACACTCTGCAGTTTCTGAAGTACGCCCGCCACCTGGGATAGTGGGTTGTTCTGTGGCAGTGCATTCTTTATGGCTCCACCAATATTTATGGGGACTTCTATTTGGATACTCTTGGTTTCTCCGGCTATCATACTAAACGGCGTGCCATAGGTGGCATTGGACACTTCTTTCCTCATGGCGCTCGTACTGCTTCCCGCCACCGGCTCGCCGTAAACTTCAACCATGATGTCTTTTACGCTGTGTGGCTCATCCGTATGTATCTCTACAGTGACCATTATGGAAGCATCCGTCATGTGTACACTTGCCGGTGCGTCGATCCGCACCTTGACGCCGCCGTGACTTAGACCGACTTTACCGAATAGACTCATTGATTTTTAATTCCTCTGCCGAAATTATACACCACTTGCTTAATTACGACCGGGTTTGTGACATATTGTTGGATCCTTAGGTAGCTAAAACAAATGCCTTAAGTTTATGCGAACTTTCAATCCGAGACTTTCGTACTCATTTCAGGGTTGGAAAAGCTTGCCTTGATTGGAGGCGGATTGGCATGGCAGATGCTGGTTCAACCGTGGCGGCGGTGTCGGTAGTAAAACTTCAGCATGATAGATTCGTAAATCAGGCCCTGGATGCACCCTGTGATAAGCGGCCAGGAATGGATTATCAGGCCGTAGCTGAGCACGCAAATCATAGCGCCTAGTGCAAAATACATACTATTTTCTGAGATGCCGCTTACCTTTTTACGCCTTATAACCCGGAAAAGCCACGGCGTGCCGGCTATCCAGTTGTAGGACATGCCGAGCCAGCCGCCCGCTCCGGGATGAGCTATAAGCAGATAGCTCGTTACAGGACCGACGACCGCGATAGCCGTCAGCCCCTGGCCGAATTTTTTGCGGTTGGAAAGTGTATACCCCAGAACCGCCGTACCCAGGAAGATTATGATTATATTCGTAACAAACGGATACCAAAGATGGTTTACGGCAAAATAGGTCGCCCAAGCTACGCTCCCCGCGGCATAGAGTGTCTGGCTTGGCGGCGATAAACCGCGCGTGTTACGCGTCCTGTACAGCTGGATAAGCTGGGTGGCAGTACTGAAAACCCAAAAGCCTTCGCCCACCACAATCAAAACGTTAACCAGTAATGACGGGTGATTAATCATACCAGAAGTTTAGCATGACGCTTAAGCTAAAAGGCTACTGCAGGACGGCTTTGATGCGGCGGATGCCGGCGGAGCTGGATTCTTCCTTGGTGATTTTGAAGCGTTTGCCGCCTTCGGACAGTTGGGCGGTGTGGTCAACGTGTGGGCCGCCGCAGATCTCGAAGCTGAACGGTTTGTCGGCGCCATCGGCGATCATTTTGTAAACCTTGACTGTGTCGCCGTAGCGGTCGCCAAACTGCCCAAGCGCGCCCTTCTCTTCGATGGCGACTTTGGTCGGGTATTCCTGGAATGATACTTTCAGGTCTTTGTTGATCTGCTCGTTGACGATATCCTCGACCTTTTTAATCTCTTCATCTGTCATCTTTTGCGGATGGCTGAAGTCGAACCTCAGCCGCTCCTCGGTGATGTTGGAGCCGCGCTGGATGACGTGGTCGCCCAAAACATTTCTTAAGGCCTGATACATCAGGTGCGTGGCGGTATGGTACTTCTTGTGCTGCTCGGTCTGACCACCCAGGCCGCCTTTGAAAACGCCCTTACCCGCGGTCTGAGAGCGCTGGCGCTGCTCCTGCATCAGTTGCTCGAATTCTTCATCCGCGTTATTGGCTAGCTTAATATCACGCTTGAATGCCTCTTCTTTTGTAAGCTCAACCGGAAAGCCATAGGTGTCATACAGAATGAATATATGCTTTCCGGTCAGCGGCAGTTTGTGCTCAATAGCAACATCTTCCCACTCATCGGCATTTCTTGGCACAACATCAAACGTTTCTGCGTGGCGTGTCATCTTATCGAATTCGCGAAGGCCTTTGCGGAGGGTCTGGCGGAAGACTTTTTCTTCTTTGACAAGGGTTTCGATGACTTTGTCGCGGCCAGCGGCGACTTCCGGGAAGTCGTCGTGGTAGAGGTCGGCAATGACCGGCACGACCTGTTCCAGGAAGTTCTGCTCGACACCCAGTTCGAAGGCGTGGCGGATGGCCCGGCGCAGCAGGCGGCGCATGACATAGCCCTGCTCTTTGTTGCTGGGCGTGACGCCATCTACCGCCAAAAATGTCGCCGCCCGCAGGTGGTCGGCGATGACGCGCATGCTTTCGGTATGGCTATCATATTTTTTGCCGGAGATTTCTTCGAGCTTATCGATGACGGGCTGCAACAGGCTGATCTTAAAGACGTCCGGCGAGTTCAGTTTGGCCGCGGCGATGCGCTCCAGACCGCCGCCGAAGTCGACGTTTTGTTTGGGCAGTTTGTCGAAACCATTGGCCGTTTTGATGTACTCCATAAAGACGCTGTTGCCGATTTCCAGGAAGCGGCCGCACTCGCAGTTCGGGTGGCAGTTGGCACCGTATTTAGGGTCGTGCTGGACAAAGTCGAATTCATAAAAAACCTCGCTGTCCGGCCCACCCGGTTCACCCTCCGGCATGTCGCCGATCTTGCCAGCCCGGCACCACCAGTTTTTGCTGGCGTCATAGTAGAAAATGCGGCCGCCCCGCATGCCTTTGGCCGCGCCATCGGCTTCCGAACCGATCTCGACCTCTTTGGCATCAATTCCCTTGCCCTGGAACAGCTTGGCCCAGACCTCGCCGCTCTCGGTGTCTTTGGGGATGCCATTATCTTTGTCGCCGATGAAGCAGGTCACATATAATTTGGCCGGGTCTAGTCCGACAACATCGGTCAAAAACTCAAAAAACCACGGCAGCTGCTCGGCCTTGAAATAATCGCCCAGCGACCAGTTGCCTAACATTTCGAAGAACGTCGTGTGGCGGTTGTCGCCGACGTCGTCAATGTCCTGGGCGCGCAAGCAAGTCTGGGAGTCGGCCAGACGCCTCCCTCCGGGATGCGCCTGCCCGAGTAAATACGGAATCAGCGGCTGCATGCCGGAGCCGGTAAACAGCGTCGTAGGATCATTGAACGGCACCAGCTGCGCTCGCGGGATCACCTTGTGATCGCGCGCCACGAAAAAGTCCAAATAAGCCTTACGAATTTCCTGCGCTGTCATATCCGTAGAATTATATCACCTTGACTAATGCCTCTATTAGTTGTAAAATTTACTAATTATGGAGTTTGGCTCAAAGGTTCATGCCTTGTCCAGGGATCACGCCCAAGTAGCTGTTGACGCGTTGCGCTACAAAGGCGCGTTGGGATTGTTTTCAAGCGGCACATTTGTGCATCGCGCGCATCGTAACCGCTACGACAGAGCCGCCGGTCACCTTGAGGCGCAAATAGAGCGTACGGAGAATACGAACGGTGAGGTATCGGCAGAACCGCTGGGTGTAAATTTTAGCCGCATGGATGAGGTATTAGCCAAGCGGGCACTTGATTGGGTTATCAGGTTCGGCGGCGTGGTTTCAGTTAGTTATCCTGAAGACCTTGAGGCCTCAGTACTGACGAAAGATAGAAAAACTGCTGTCATTGAGCAGGCTCCAGCGGTGCTGGAACAGTTGTAGCAGATTAGGCAAACCTATTCACTGATTTATAACGCCGCCGCCTAGCACGTGGTCGCCGTCGTAGAGGACGGCGGATTGGCCGGCGGCCAGGCCGCGTTGTGGATCAGCCAGTATTAATTCATCACTCTTGATCTCGCAGCCGACCAGCGGGCCGCGGTAGCGCAAGCGGACCTGACATTTTTTACCAGCGGCCGGGGCGCCGTTGATCCAGTGAACATCCTCTAGACTAACCTTCTTGTGCCAGAGGTTTTCGTCGTCCAGGTTGGTCGTTACATAAACCGTGTTGGTCTTCATGTCTTTGCGGGTAACGTAGTATGGCAGGCCGCCGCCGACGTTCAGGCCGTGGCGCTGGCCGATGGTGTAGAAAATCGCGCCGTCGTGCTGGCCAATTTCACGGCTCTCCTGGTCGACAATCGGGCCGGCCGGTTGCGGGCCGAGTTCATTAAGCAGGAACTCCTTGATACCGACCTTGCCGACGAAGCAAATTCCCTGGCTGTCCGGCTTGTCGGCCGTTGCTAAGCCGAGCTTTTTGGCGCGGGCACGGACCTCGGATTTCTTAAGTTCACCGACCGGCATCAGGCTGCTGCGCAAAGCTTCTTCCGTCACGCGGTACAAAAAGTAGGATTGGTCTTTGCCCTCATCCAGACCGGCGAAAAGCTGTCCATCTTTGACGCGGGCGTAGTGGCCGGTGGCTATCATATCGGCGCCATCGTCCAGCGCCGTTTCCAAAAATAGCTTGAACTTAACCTCCTGGTTGCACATGACGTCGGGGTTCGGTGTCCGGCCGGCTTGGTACTCGGCCACCATGTAGTCAACCACTTTTTGACGGTACTGTTTCTCGAAATCATACGTTTTGAAGTCAATCCCCAGCTGCACGGCCACGCGCTTGGCGTCCTGGTAATCTTCTTTCCACGTACAGACGAAGCCTGGCAGATCCTGGCTCCAGTTTTTCATGTACACGCCGGTCACCGCGTAACCCTGCTCTTTCAGCAGCGCCGCCGTCACCGACGAATCAACTCCGCCGGACATGCCAACAAAAACCTTCTTAGCCATGACCTAATATTTTAACAGATTAGATGTCGAGGAAGACGATCACCTGGTCGGCTTTGACGTGCATCAGGCCGCCCGAGATGATAATTCTCTGCATGTGCTCGTGGACCGGCTGGATGATAATTTCGGAAGCCGTGAGCAGCGATATAAAGTTGTGGTGACGGGGCAAAACGTCGAACGGGCCGGTAGCGTTCGCGGCGCTGACACTAAATGCCTCGCCGTCATAATAATCGCGAAAAGGTGAATAGACTTTGACTTTCATGCGCGGCTTGCCGGCATTGGCCTGCCGCGCCGCTTGGTTAACTATGGCTTTTGGTTCGCCAGTGTCAGCGCTCATTTGATAATTTCCTCAATGCTTTTGAGCGTGTCCTCTCGGCTGAAAAAGTCGCCCGGAATACCGTTATGTCTGGTCATGACGTGCATGTGCTGCGTAAAATTGGAGATCAGCCTTTTGGCTTTGGCGTAGTCGTCACGGTCGGCCTGGCTGAGTTCGTTTTCGCCAATGATGGCAATAATACCCTTGAGTGATTCGTATTTCTGCAGCAAAGCCTGGACCTGCACACTGAGCTTATAGTGACGCTCGCCGACTATTTCCGGCGTCAATAGCGACGAAGTGGTCAGGTTGAGGTCGACGGCCGGGCGGACACCCTGTTCGGCCACGGCGCGCGAGAGCACGATCACCGAGTCCATCTCGTGTTGGATAAACTGAACGGCCGGGTCGCTAATGTCGTCAGCCGGCACATAAATCGTCTGAGCCGAAGTAATCGAGCCGTTCTCGTTGGAGCTCAGTCGGTCCTGCAATATTTTGACGTCCGAAAAAATCGTCGGTTCGTAGCCGCCCTCGTTAGGCACCTGGTCCAAAAGGGTGGTCAGCTCGTTGCGGGCCTGGACATAGCGGTACATGTTATCGGCGAAGAACAAAATGTCCTTGTGTTGATCATCGCGGAAGTGCTCGGCGGCCGTGGCGGCAGAAAAGCCGACCAGCGAGCGCTGGATCGGGTTTTCATTCATCTGGGCGAAAAACATGCAGGTATTTTCGAGCAAGTCGTTGTCCTTAAGCGTCATGTAGAGCTCGTGTCCTTCACGAATGCGTTCGCCAATACCCGCGAAGAAAGACAGGCCACTGTCGTTTTTGGCGACGTTGTGGATCAATTCCATGGTCAATACCGTTTTGCCGACGCCGGCGCCGCCGATAATGCCGATCTTGCGGCCTTTGACAAATGGCGTGAAAAAGTCAATCACCTTAATGCCGGTTTCCAATATCTCCGGCTTGGTGGCCGAAAAGTCGTTCGTGCTAGGCGGCAGCTTAAGAATGTCTTTATGGACAACTTGTTCGCCCTCAATCGGCCCGAGTCCATCCAGGGGGGCACCATAAGCATCCAACACCCGGCCGATGGTAGAGGCACCGACTGGAATTTCCAGACCTTTATGTGTCCGCTCAACAGCCATGCCTTTGGTTAATCTGAGATCGCTGTCCACATTAAGACAGAGGGCTGAGCCACCCGTCTCCAGACTGTTGATCAACAGCCTGGTGTGATGCTCGTTTTGAACGACCACCACCTCGTCAAGATCGGGCAGATCATCGTCAAACTGCACCCGGACCACGAAATTTTTGATCGCGTTAATAGTGCCGGCC
>DATKRL010000025.1:0-3929 GCA_035532255.1 Candidatus Dormiibacterota bacterium
TGGCAAGCTGACCTTACACCCGAACAAGCCGAACAGCATATTTTGGGTATACGGGACAAGTATTATGAACGGGTCGGAATGACAGAAAAGCGCTATTCAGTCAGCGATTACGTTGAAAATAATTCCGACGTAGTAGAGAGCCTCTTCCACGCGTATTACCCGGGGTTGGCAGAAGCTGTCTCTACTCGTAAGAATAATGAGACGATGCAAGGCCTGGCTAGCGCTTTACTGCAAGCAGATCTGCAGAAGATGAAACCCGAGATCAGGGCACAACTCATCCGAGTAGCTAACTCCAGTTATTTTAACGACGATATGTGCGCAACCATGGAGTCCGTCATCAGGTACGCTGTCGTGGAAGAGCTTCGCAAAGGTCTGAAAGACTTAGTCACCACGGGCAAGGTGTTTACCGAGACATCACCAGACTCCGCGTCTGCGAGATTGCCAGAGACTGGCTTTAGTAGCGCACTCGCAATGATGGAACTTAACCAGCGCATGGCCAACAATGTCCAGTCCGGCGTAAAAGCCGGCCGTTCTTATGGCGGCTGCGCGGGACAAGTTGAACTCAACGAAGGTGGCGACGGTTTACTAGGAGGCCTGTCGGGTGGCCAAAGCAAGCAGGAGCCGTATGGCGGCAAGTCCTGCAAGAGTATTAAGCATGGCGAATCTACTACTTGCCCTCATTGCAAAAAGTCGGTGAAGACGATCGTGCCCGTAGCTGGCGGGAAAGTTTATTGCAATAATGGACAATGTAAAGAAGCCGCACCACAGGGCTTACTTAAAAGATTTGCGCCCAAAGATAAAAGATCTCTGTAATATAGAAGTATGGCTAGAATTGGGATTTACGCCGGAACGTTTGATCCGGTTCATGCCGGGCATATAACATTCGCTCTGCAGTCGCTGCGGGCGGCTCAGCTGGATAAGCTGTACTTCTTGCCGGAGCGCCGGCCGCGCAATAAGCACCATGTCGAGCATTTCGGCCATCGCGTGGCCATGCTTAAGCGTGCCACCGCGCCGTATCCGCAGTTCGACGTGCTGGAATTGGTGGATGTCAGCTTCAGCGTCGAACGGACATTGCCCGAGCTGAGGCAACGGTTCAAGGATGCCGAGCTGGCCTTTTTGTTCGGTTCGGATATACTACCGCGGCTGCGAGATTGGCCTAAAGTCGACAGGCTGCTAATGAGTAGCGAGCTGGTCATCGGCCTGCGCGAAGATGATGACCGGCAGAGGTTGCGTCGCCTGATCGAGGCCTGGCCATCGCCGCCCAAAGCCCTGACAATGTTTGACAGCTACGCGCCGAAAGTGTCTTCGGGCCGGGTCCGAGATGCCCTGCGCCGTCGGCAATCGGCGCCGGGCTTGCTGACAAGCGTCGAGCGTTACAGCGATCACCATTGGCTCTACGTCTCGCTGAGCTAAGAGCGTTGACACATCATAAGCGGTTTGCTAAGATTAAACCCACTTATCGGTTCTCAAAGAGTGGGCCGTGAGAGACAAAAACCAAATTCAAAAAAAGCAACGTCTGGCGTTTACACGTCCGGCAGTAAGAGGTGAGGCGTGTCCGTAAAAATAAAGATCGTCAAAAGTTCCGTTAAATATGTGCCGGTCCGCGTTGAAAAACCGACCTGGCGCGAGTTCCTGCATTATTGAGCCGGGGTCTGGCTGGTCTGACCGGCGCTTGCCGGCGCGGCGGTCGAGCTACCGGCTTTCTTAGCTATTTCGGCGTTGATCAATTTTTCGAAAGCGCTGGCGGCGTTAGCGACCTGTATTTGTTTGCCGTCGAGGAAGAAGGTTGGCGTGCCCTGGATGCCTAGCTTGTTGCCTTCGGCCTCGTCGGCGTTGATGAGGTCGTTCACCTTGCTGGAGGCGTAATCAGTCTTGTAGCGGCTCAGGTTCAAGCCAAGCTGCTGAGCGTATTGGTCGAAAGTGGTTGTCGGGTCACCGGCGTTACTCCACTGGCTTTGGGTCTGATATAGCACATCGTTCATTTCCCAGAATTTATTTTGCAAACCGGCCGCTTCGGCCGCTCGTGCTGCCGCGAAGGCGTTCTGGTGAAGGCCGGTCAGGGGGAAATTACGAAACTGAAATTTAATTTTATCGCCGTACTCGGCTACTACCTGCTTGACGGTTGGAAAATATTGGCCGCAGTAAGGGCATTGGTAATCGCCGTACTCGACCAACGTCACGCCGGTCGTCCCTTGACCCTCGACGTGCTGGGTCAATGTTCCCGTGCTCGAACCGTTGCTGGAAGTTTGTGATAATTTATTGCCGGTCAAAGCGAAAATGCCAACGAGAACTACGATGATGATGAGTATCACACCCAAAAACTGCTTGGACATCCTAAACTCCTTAACTATTAATTCCAGTATACAGCAAGCCGGGGGAGGCTTTGCAAACAGCGGTAGGCGGTATAAGCTAAAGGGGCAATGACGAACCTGATACTCGCGGTCATCTTGCTGCTGCTGGCACTGCTCGGCATTGTGGCGCGCAAGACCTATTTTTACCTGCCGGTGCGGGAACTGAAGCGCCGCGCCGAGAAACATGACCGTCAGGCCGTGAGACTTTATCGGGCCGCGGCCTATGGCAACAGTCTGCGCGGCCTGCTTTGGCTGTACATCGGCTTGACCGGTGCCGCCAGCCTGGTATTGCTGGCCCGCCGGTTGCCCATATGGGTTAGCTTGTTGATTGTCGGGCCGCTGCTTTGGATAGCTTTCTCATTAATTCCGGCTACCCGCACGACGAAAGTCGGGCTCCTAGTGACGCGGCTGATAACGCCGCCCTTGGCTTGGACGCTGAACTATCTGCACCCGCTGCTTAACCGCGGCACCGATCTGGTAGAGCGGCGTTACACGGCGCCGACGCACACCAGACTGTTTGAACGCGAAGACTTGCTGGATTTAATAAAACGGCAGCAGCACCAGTCGGACAACCGCCTGACTGACGAGGAACTGGAGATTGTTCGGCGCGCCCTATGCTTCAACGATTACAAAGTCAGCGACGTGATGATGCCCCGCAAGCACGTCAAAACCGTCCTGGCCAATGACACGATCGGCCCGGTTCTGATAGACGAAATTCATAAAAGCGGCCAGGATTACGCCTTGGTTAGAGAATCACGAAAGGGGCCGTTCGCCGGTACGCTGGCTTTCAAACGGCTTGATCTTCATAGTTCGGGCAAGGTACGCGACCACATGGACCCCGTGGTTTACTACCTGCACGAAAACGATCCTCTAGGCCAAGCGCTGCACGCCTTTTTTGTTACCAATCATGGACAGTTCCTGGTAATTAATAGTTCTGAAGAATATGTTGGCGTTCTGACCATTGAGGACATTCTCCGACAACTGCTCGGCCATTTGCCCGGTGATGACTTTGACCAGTACGCCAACCCGCTGCTCGTGGCCGGCCGCCACGTCAAACCCGCGAAGTCGCCAAAAGCCGCCGAAACCCCTGTCAAAACAGATGAGGAAGTGGTAGAATAGCCCCTAATGAGCACAAGAATCTTAAGTGACGACGTCAAGAACCACGTCGGCAAAACTGTCCATGTCGAAGGCTGGTTACACAAAAAGCGTTTGCTTGGCGGCCTGACCTTTATCAATGTTCGTGACCGCCGCGGCCTGGTGCAAGTGGTGCTGCAGAACAAAAACGAAGTCGAAAAGCTGCGCGGCCTACAGATCGGCACCGTGCTGGCGGTTGACGGTAAAGTAGTCGAAGAACCTCGTGCTCCCGGCGGCGCCGAACTGCATGACGCCAAGCTGACCGTGCTGGTACCGGTTACCGACGAACCGCCTATCGAGATTGATAAACCCCTCAGCCACAAGCCGGAAAACCTCGACACCTTGTTCGAACACCGTACAATCGGGCTGCGTAACTTGCAGGAAACAGCCATTTTCAAAATCCAGGCCGCTATCACCAAAGCCGCCAGAGACTATTTCTACGAA
>DATKRL010000026.1:0-21000 GCA_035532255.1 Candidatus Dormiibacterota bacterium
AGCCATCGCCCTACAAATCCACTACTACAACACTAAGCGCATTCACAGTGCCTTAAAGATGAGTCCGGCGGCTTACGCCGCCAGCCTCACGTCAGGCAAGATTGAACGAGACAAGGTGTTCGCAGAAAAGGTAGCTTGACATACAGTCGACTTGGGATAATGCTACAGCTCAACAGGCCGCACAAGCCTTAACCTCTAATCAATCATTTGGTCTAGGAACGGATGATTCTGATATTGGCGTGGGTGTGACTACCATACATAGTTGGTCACAAATATTAGTAGCTGTTTTCGTTGCTAATCCTCGGCTCGTTAATCCGCCATGCTACCCTCAAACAGATGCTACTGGCTCAACTTACACTTTTTGTCCGGATGCTATCGATCCAAATTAACAACTGGTAACAACAGCTCAAAATGCGGATGGAACATAAAGCATAAGTTCCGTTACGTATTCGTATCACAGCATGGCTGCAACATTAAAGAAACTTACAAACTATATAGGAACGAGGGGTGTGTAACCTAAAATATAGAAATTTTTTGTGAGCCACTGCAACCTGATACATCGAATATCGTATTTGAAAACTAAGCCCCCCCGATCACATTATAATTCTCTGCAATCTTTTAGTTTGTTTGGCGACTATCATTCCATGACAGCAAGCGTGTATGGCATACGGTGGTGCTACAATAAATCTATAAATAGGGAGATGCTATGCATAAGTTCATACAAAAGAACACATGGGTTATCGTTGTTCTAGGGGTGCTATTGTTTATTGTTGGCGAAAGCCAGACTGCGGGTAAATCAGCTAATGGCACAAATAAACAAATGCTATTCGACCTCATAACACTTGTAGGTTTTATATTGTTCTTAGGCGGCGTAGTAGTGCTATTTAGAAAGCGAAAAACAGATAGACCCAACTAGGCATTACTTGCTATGAGGGGATGGTTAAAGTTTGTTTTTGCTTGTTCTAGGCCATAGAATATGTAAGCAGTGCGGTTCTGACTTTGAAAAGAACGCTGCACCAAGCTGCATGCCCATACTTGTTTAGTGTTATGATTGTTCTATGATGAATAACTTCATGTTTATCGGCTTAGGCGGCCTTTCGGGGCTACTCGTTATGCTCCTTCTGCTCGTGATTCTCGTTTTTGAGATCGCGATGCTTGTAAGCGTGATACGTAATCAATACATCACTGGAAACGCAAGGGCCCTATGGATTGTAGGAATGCTTTTGATTCACCCACTGGTCGCCATTGTTTATTACTTCACCGACTACAAGAAATCGTAATAATTCCACCTTTACTCTAGCGTCCCATATACGACCGTGTTTTGGTCGTAATGGCGGGTCACCGTGCTAAAAGTACCGCTGCAGGTAATTAATCTTATGCCGGCATACCTGATGTTTCCGTATACGTTTTCCGTCGGAAAAGCGTCCTGGGGGAATTGTTCGACTTCAAGGATTTTGAAGGTTGCTGTGGTGCCGTCCGCGCGGTCAACCTGAAAAGTGTCGCCTGGCGCGAGTTCGCGCAGTCGCCAAAATATAGCTATGCCTTGAGTACTATCAACATGCCCTACGATGACCGCCGGGCCCAGCTCGCCGGGCGTAGGCCCCCCGCTATACCATCCAACCTCCACAAAACTATCCGGTAAATCAAGAGAGCCGGTCGGCCGCAGACCAACCGGGACAACACTGGTGTCAATTTCTATCTTCGGTATGCGCAAACGGGTAGGCAGTGATCTTGGCATGGTTTTTGGCGGTGGCGGCAGCACTATATTAGGTTGCTCCTGGCCGGGTGAGTGTCGAGAGGTATCCGCGCCAACAAGACTAGCCCTGGTTAGGCCTATTTTGATTGGAATTTTGGCGTGTGAGTCAAGTACCGCGCGTGATGCCGGCGACATATTATTCACCTCAAGCTGAACGGGGCCTTTTAGGTGAGAAGCTGAGTATATGCCGCCAACGGCGCCAATAAGGATCAACGACAAGGCCATTGCTAAATTACGCGATAGACGCAGCCCATATTTTGAGCTCTGACGGTGGCTGATAGTAATCGCCACCTCTTTGAAGGATAAAAAGCGAAAGTTCAGAACCAGCTGCTTAACGTGCTTTGAGCGCGTGTCGGAGCTAGTCTTGAACCTCCGTAAACGAATATTCAGCTGGCGTGAGCTACCGAGAGCAACAGAAAATCGTTGAACCCGCTGTTTTTTCTTTGGGCTATAAGCAGGGAGCCAGGTTAAACTTGGCTCCCCGCTGGGTTGATGCCCGTTGAGCAGCTTGGTTAACAGCCGGGGCATCACGGATCTGCGGCCTGGTTTTTAAAGCCTCTTGAGCAAAGACGCGCCAGAAACAACGCTGCCCAGAGCCCCCAACAATCCCATTACGGCTGCCGGCTGATAGGCTTTTGCGCCTCCGCCTTCACCAGCGGCCACACCACCTTGAGGAGCCGTCTGAACCTGGGGCGCGCTGACACTTGCCTGTCCAGCACCGCCACCTTGCCCTCCCGGAGCGGGGGTAGAGGTCGTTATGTTGGTCGACTGAGTATTCGTATTAGTGTTGTTAGTATTTGTATTGTTGGTTACCTGGCCGCCGCCTCCTTGGCCGCCTTGGCCGCCTTGGCCGCTAACCGGCACGCAATTATTGTTTAAAATCGCCTGTCCTTGGGTATCCCAGTTTAGGCCGGGAAAGCTCTTATTAGTGCCATGGTCATTGTAGGTAAAGGGCGGAATGATGTCGTTCGCGTGGCCCGCGTGACCACTCACCGCGCCGTTCGCGTCAACTGTTATCTCAACGTATGGGTTGCTCTGAGAACCTGTCGCATGGCAGAGCGTAACTTTGTTATGAGCGTTACTGTTGCCATTATCATTGTCGTTATTGTGATTAATGTCTGCCGCTGCCAAAGCCGGAACGCCCGCCATGAACACGGTCATTATGAGTCCGATCACGCTTAATTTAATTTTTTTTCCTATCATAGGCACCTCCTAATCCACCCGCTCCGTGGGCACGGAATCAGGCCATTAAATAAAAATGATTTTATTTTCTATCTTACCGCTGATAATAAACTACAGACCGAAAGCTGTCAGTTAGTAAACCCACCGGCTGAGTGTGATATTAGACGACTACGCGGCGGGGGCGGAAGATGCGCTTGCGGTGGCCCGTGGACGTTTTTAGCTTTTTGAGGCGGTCGGCGATCAGGTCGGCTTCGGCCTGCATATCGTGGTTCATGTAAGCCTTGTATAAGAGTGTGTAAGTCTCGCGGTTGGGTTCCAGTTCGGCTGCCTTTTCGAGTTCCTGGAACATAAGCTTGTCGTT
The DNA here is from genome assembly GCA_035532255.1 of Candidatus Dormiibacterota bacterium. Classification (GTDB taxonomy): domain Bacteria; phylum Patescibacteriota; class Saccharimonadia; order Saccharimonadales; family UBA4665; genus DATKRL01. The sequence continues at coordinate 3,300 of DATKRL010000026.1, forward strand.
GCCGAGCTTTTCCTGAACTTTAGCGTAGGCCACATGACGGGCCGCCAGGTTGTCTTCGAGCTTGAGCGCTTGCTCGAAGGCGATCGCGGCTTTCTCATAATTCTCGGTTTCGTAATAAATCAAGCCCAGGTTGTGCAGGCTGGAAGGTGTGGCTTCAATGCTGGAAGCGATTTCGAAACAGTCGATGGCGTCGCGGTATTCCTTCTGTTTGGCGTAGAGGATGCCGAGGCGGTTGTAGGCGGCGGCGTTTTTCTCGTCGATCTTGAGGATGGTCAGCAGGGCCTTTTCAGCACGCAAAAAACGGTTTTCGCGCATACCCTGGTGGGCTATGTCCCAAAGCTTGCCTAGCCTGTCGCCAACCTTACGCGAGACATTGGCGAACTCGTCATCACGGACCTGCCCGTTGTGGTAAGCCAGGAATGCGAAAGCTACGATTATTAATAACTCGTACATCTGATCCTTTATTTTAACACATTTAAAAACTGAGCATGAGATTGGTCAAGGCCAGTTTGGGCTGGGCGTTACCGTCTAGAGCCTTGGCGGCTTGGTAGCCGCCGTTCAGAACTCTTTGCCACTTCGCGGCCGCCTGGCCCGAAGCTGTCTGCAGACTGACTCGGGCCATCTGCTGAAGAATGAACGCGGTGTCGAGGGCCAGTTGTCGTTGCTTGGATAGTTCATCAACGCATAGCAGGCGCTCGTAAGCCGGTTGGCTCAATAGCTGCCGGGCGTACTGGGTGGCCAGCATAAGCGGGTGGTCGGTTTGCCCTAGCATAGCCTGCATCAGACCGGGTAGTCCGCCGCTGACAGCATAGGCTTGCCGGATAGCCTGAATATCATTTTGAGCCTGGAAATGACTCTCGACAGCTGTTTGCTCAGGCCGATTCACGGGGATGAGCTGGGCCCTGGAACGGATTGTCGGCAGCAAAGCCTGCTCGCTGGCGGCGGTCAAGATTATAAACGTACCGGCTGGCGGCTCTTCCAGCGTCTTAAGCAAAGCATTCTGGGCCTCGGTGCTAAGTAAGTGGGCATTTTCTATAATGACCGGCCGGTTATGTGCCTGCTTGCCGGCACCAGGCACTTTGAGGCTGAGAAAGCGCTCGACTTCACGGACGGTCTCAATACCTATGGCCTTGCCCTCCTCGTCGGAGACAAGCATTTTGTATGGATAGTCCGCGAAGTCCCCGCTCGACAGGCCCAGTACGGCCTCAGAGAGTCGAATCGCCAGGGTTCGCTTACCGCTGCCCGCGGGAGCTACCAGTAAGACGGCATGGGCTGGTGATTTCAGGAAGCTCTCCAATTGGCGCCGCGTCGTGGGATGAAGAATCAGGTCTTTCATGTGACCAACGCCTCCTCAAACTCCGGCGGCACAGGCGCCTCAAATATCCGGCGCTCTCCACCAGGCAGCGTGATTTCTAAACTCTTGGCGTGCAGGAAAAGCCGTTGGGCAAGCTGGCCGCCGTACAGGGTGTCGCCCAGTATGGGGTGGCCCAGATGCTCCAGATGAACCCGCAGCTGGTGGGTTCGGCCAGTAGTCGGCTTAAGCTCCAGCAAGCTCAGCTGGCCGTTGGTTTTCAGCACTTTATACTCTGTTATGGACGGTTTGCCGTTGCTGCCCACACGGAAAGTTTGCGGTTTTTTGGGGTTGCGTTCGATTGGCATGTCGATAAGGGCCCGGGCCGGTTCTAAGGCGCCGCCAGACACTACCGCGGCATAAGTTTTTTTGGTCTTGCGCAGCGAAAATTGCTTTTGCAGGTGGCTCAGTGCCGCGGGCGTCTTGGCGCACATCATGACTCCGCTGGTAGCGCGGTCCAAACGGTGAACTATGCCATCTCGACTGCCGCCAGAACCGCCTTTTAACCGGCCGCTTAGCCAGGTTGCCACCGTCGCTTCGGGGTTAAACGCGCCCTTGCTATGGCTCAGCAAGCCAAGCGGTTTATTGATGACCACACATTTTTCGTCTTCATATATAACAGGCAAGTTGATCTCTGGAATTCGTGTAAGCTCCGCCTCATCATATTGAATTTCAACCTTATCCGCCGCCCGCAATCTGTAACCAGCTTTGGTTTGGGCCTGCCCATTGACCAGAACCCTGCCCTGCTCTATCAAACGCGCGCCGGATGACCGGCTTAAACTAGGCAGGTGCTTTGAGACATACTGATCCAGGCGCTCGGCTGGCGTAGTTTCTGCGGTCATTTATGGCCTCAGGCCGACCGCCTTTTGTACTTTCAGCAGCCGCTCGTTAGCGACCTTGTTCATGCGCTCTTCGCTGGTTAGCAGCTGACGGTTGATAGCTGCCCCATCAACCTGAACCAGCTTGTCTTGAAAATCTTGTAGAAAAGCCGCTACCTTATCCGCGGCTGCCGTCTTGAGCGGCCCGTACTGTTTCTGGCCGATAAATTCGTCGAAGTCGCCGCCCAATAGCTTAAGAATGTCCAGCAAGTTGCTGACACCTGGACGCTGGTCGTAGTCGTAGCGCACCTCGTTGAGGCTGTCGGTCTCGGCGCTCATGATCTTCTTACGCGCAGTTTCAGGAGTGTCCGTCAGAAAGATGATGCCGCGGTCAGATTCGGCGCTCTTGCTCATTTTCTTGGCCGGGTTCTGCAGGTCGCGGATCCTTAGACCCTGGTCTTTGCCAAAGAACTTATGCTGCTCCTTGACCGGTTTGGGTACCGTGAATAATTCTCCAAATTGCTTGTTCAGGCGCTCGGAAATGTCACGGGCAAACTCCAGATGTTGGGTCTGGTCCTCGCCGACCGGCACGTATTCCCCGCCATACATGAGGATATCGGCCGCCATCAGCACCGGATAATTGAACAGGCCGACACTGACTCTGTCGGCGCCCAGCTGAGCAGTCCTATCCTTGAACTGTGTCATGCGTTGCATTTCGCCCATGCCTGTGAAGCAGTCCAGGATCCAAGTCAGTTCGGAATGCGCCGGGATGTAACTTTGGCGGTAAAGATAAACGTCCTGATGGTCAAGCGGTAATCCGGCCGCCACGAACACCTTGAGATTCTGGGCGATCTGGGTCTGCAACTGGTCATGTTCGATTGGCGTCGTAAAGCTATGCAGATCAGGTACGAATAGGTTAACTTGGTACTCACCGGCTCTTTTGCGTGCCATATCGACTATCGGCAACAACGCGCCGAGGTAGTTGCCGATATGCAAGTCAGTATTGGCCCTTAAGCCGGTCAGGATCACTGGTTTACTCATACTTGCCTCATTATACCTCAATTAATTGTTTGCATACCCCGGTAAACGGGTCTATCAGGGTTTTGTCTTGGGTCTTGTTGAATATTACGGAGAGCTCAGTACACCCCAGGATAATGCTCTCAGCACCAGATTGCCGCATGCGTTTCATGATGGGCTCTAGCTTATCCGCGACAGTTTCTACAGACTTATTGGATATTACTGCTCGAATTGCATTTTCTAGTACATCCAGCTCTCCGTTTTCTGGCATCACTATCTTAAAGCCTTTGCCCAGCAAAGGCTTTTCGTACAACCCCATCTTCAAAGTTGTGGGAGAGGTCAAGAGGCCAACGCAACTTACATTCTGCTCAGTTACAGCCCTTATCGCAATATCGATCAGTGACACAAATTGCACGTCACAAAAACGCTCAATCTCCGGCAACAAGATATGCGCCGTATTACAAGCTAAAACCATCCTGTCGCCTTTCTTGAATTGGGCGCCCTTTAGAGATTGTTTTATTCTCTCCAGGCCGGTTCGATGGCTGCCAGAGCTAATGAAATCCGGCACGGGTATGGATATATGCAGTACCTCCGGGAAGTCATCCCCGTTGACGGCGCCATGTGTCGCGGCAACTTGAAGCAGTCGCCTGTGCAACTCCAGACTAGCTTGCGGACCCATGCCGCCGATAATGACAATACGGTGGCTCATACGTAGTACACCGACATCTCACCCAAGACGGCTTGCAAACGATCCGCCTCAGGTACTAGGGTTGATTGTGGACGCGCTTCCCAGTGAACCTCTTCCGCGGCCAAGCCGCTCCTGAGAAACGCTAAATCACGCTCTATGCTTGCGACCGGGTGAAACGCAGGTATGTCCAGAGCCGTGTTTATACAGTTTTCTTGAAGTAAAGGTTCGCCTTCACGGCAAGTTAGGTATGGCGGTATAACATGTTTGGTAAAGAGCTGTCCTGTAACGACTTGCATGTCGGCAGGCAGCAAATTGGCACGTCGGCAGGCCATGCGAGCCAGATAGAACGGTCTTTCCGATTGCGCTCCAATACTAATGACACGATTTCTGTCATCATCTGCGAAGTCCTCAAAACTTAAAGGGTCAAAAGGCTGCAAAAGTGGATTTGTATCATGCATTAGCACATGCGCGGCTACATAATTCGCATGGTTACCGTCTCTACTTTTAGCGGAAACAGTGAAAACTTTCTGTAGATCAGGTTCACTTTTTAATATATCCTCGACAGCGTTTTCCAAATCTTCGCTCACTAGTTCGCCATCGGTAAACGACTTAACTTGACCGCCGGCTGAGGGATCCGTGCGAAAGCGCCTAGCGAAGATGCGTTTGGCCTCTGTATCGGCTGTCTTGAGGTGCTGTATCGCAGCCATAAAGTCTATGCCATTAGCAATATGTGCCGCTCTGAATGGATAGACAAACTGCAATTCTGCTTCTGGGAAATAGCGTTCTTGCACCGACAAAGCGCTGGCGAAGTAGCCTAGTGCGCGTACCGGCATAGGGTTGCCCGTCATGCCAAAACACATTCTCAGTATGGTGTCGGCGCCTTTATCCGCCAGGGCTGCTCGGACTGTTTCGCGATCATGTTTGCCTACACTTTCAATGTAGGTGTGTTGATCATGAACGATTTTATTGATTGATTTCATAGTTATTACTCCTTAATGCTTGCAAGATTAAAAAAACCGCCTGTGTGGCGGTTTTGTTGGGCTTTAGTAATTTATACTTAGATACACCAAACAGACCGCCACGAATAGTGCCAGGTTGTCCAATAATTGCTTCTGTCTGTTCTGTATATCAACATAGTTGTTCTTTACTTTATAGGGCTGCTGCTTGCACGGCTTGCATAGCTCGCCTGGTTAGATTACTTAAAACTTGCCTATTCTGTGTATTGACTATCCAGTTTGGGTCAGTTCGCCCCTTATCCGGGCTAATTTCTGCGATGTCGCCGCGGATGCGGTCGGCGGCCTGAATCTCGCCAGACTCGATCGCCCGCGCTATTGCCTCATTAACCTTAGGGAACCGTTCGGTATCCTTCGGGTCAATGCCGAACATCGGTGGGGCGCCATGTGTCTTGTCTATGAGCACTACTGATCCAAGTTCCTCGGCAAGCAAACAGAGCTGGCTGATATGCCTTATTGCTAATTGGCAGCCGAGTTCGGGCGAAGTACCGGCTGGCAGGGCATAACCACGGGCGATAATTGCCCTGGTATTGTTGCCTTCACCGACCGGCAAAATACCCGTAGGTATACCCCGATAGGATGGGCCGCTAGCGATTACGCCTAGGTTCGCGCCGGAACCTTCCATGGCCCTAGTATTCATATTAATGGCCTCCATGGTGTTACGGACACCCTCAACGCTACCATCCATGCCGTTTTTTGCGCCGAATGGTAGATGTATGGCCGAGGCTGCGGCCCGGAGAGACGTTGATGCCATATCGCGGGCTCCAAGCCAGGCACCGCTTAAGTATGGCCCGAATTCTCCTAGTTCGCACGAATCAGCTATTTCGCTTATTATTGGCCGGCCGCGAGACAGCGCTTCACGCATAATCTCATGTAATTGTTCGCGCTCGGCAGGATCAGTACTATAGGCCAAGCCGCGCCACTTGCCCTGTGTTCGTGGCTTCGAACCATTTATTCTAATACCGGATATTAAGCCTGGGTGCTCTTCGTCAAGCGATTCCAATATGTCGAGAAGTTCGGACGTCACGGTTTTCTTGTCGGCTGAACAGGGACCTTTGACCGATAGATGTTGGTCACTTTCACCGCGAAAGACCGCGCCTATTTTTTCGCGGTTTTGGTCACGTAGCGCTACGGCACCCGGATCTAAACTTTCGTTTACCTCTTCGATCCGCTCAATCTCTTGATTTGTCATGCTATCGGCTAGGGCTTCAGCCGCCTGCTTATCCATAGCCCAGTGATGTGTTAACAACTCTTGTGTACTGTGTGGCATGATATTCTCTTTCTGCTCCTTTAGTATTAAAAAACCGCCTGGATGGCGGTTTGTCTCTCTTGATTACTAAGTTTTATGCGTGCGCACAGAACAGACCGCCACGAGTAGTGTCGGTAAACCAATATTGGTTGTTATGCGCTATTGACATGAAAGCTAGAATACACCGTTTGATAGATAGTGTCAAATTGTTTTTAGCGCTTGGTGAACTGGCGCTGCTTGCGGGCGCCTTTGAGGCCGAACTTCTTGCGTTCTTTTTCGCGGGAATCGCGGCTCAGCAAGTTAGAACGCTTAAGCGTACTCTTGTAGTCTTCATTCAGAACCGTTAAGGCTTTGGCGATGCCGAGACGGATGGCCTCGGTCTGACCTTCATGGCCGCCGCCGGAAACCACGACGCTGACATCAAACTTATTCACCAGGTCAAGCAGTACGAAAGGCTGATTAAGCTTGGTCAGCAGGTATTTGCTGCTGGCAAAATATTCTTCGGCTGGCTGGCCGTTGATGGTGATGGTGCCCTTGCCGGTTCGCAGGCGGACGCGGGCAGTAGCGCTTTTGCGGCGTCCGAGAGCGTAAAAATAATTATCTTTGGTTGCCATATTATTTGTTGTCCTTTACTGATATAGAAATCGGCTTCTGAGCCTCGTGCTGGTGCTCGGCGCCGGCATAGACCTTAAGGCGCTTCAAGCGCTCATCGCGCAAGCGGTTGACCGGTAACATGCCTCTTACGGCCAAGGTAATCGGAGAAGTTGGATCCTTAGCGAGTTTGTCGGCCAAGACGGTCTCCGTGAGGCCGCTGGGGTAACCGCTGTGCCGGTAATAAACTTTTTTGTTGAGCTTATCGCCGGTGGTAACTATGTTGGCGGCATTGATGACAACCACGAAGTCACCGCAATCGATGTGTTTAGTGAACTGGGGCTTGCCTTTGCCGGTCAATAAAGTTGCGATTCTGGTAGCTACACGGCCAAGCGGAGCCTCGCTGGCGTCGATAACGTACCACTGGCGCGTAATGTCGACGGGTTTGGCGCTATAAGTTTTCATTATTTAGTCTCCTTGGACTTGGCGGCTTTGGCGGCTGGTTTCTTCTTGGGCGCTGGCTTAGCAGCGGGCTTAGCCGCTCTGGTAGCGCCGGCTGCCGGCTTGGACGCGGCTTTGGCGGCTGGTTTTTCGGCGACAGCCGCTACGGCTTTGGCTGGCTCGGCCTTAAGGTTGTCAACGAAACTGACACGTGCCAGTTGAGCGTTGTCCCCGCGCCGCAGGCCAGTCTTCGTGATACGCAAGTGACCGCTGGCCCGACTCGATAATTTTGGCGCGATATCGTCGACCAGCTTGTGCGCGCTGGCGACTGTTTGCAGGCCGCTCAAAATCTGGCGCCGGTTGTGCAGATCGCCCTTTTTGGCCTTGGTAATGAGTTTTTCCAAATAGGGTACGACTTCTTTGGCCTTGGGTAAGGTGGTCTCAATAGATTCGTACTTGACCAAAGAATCAGCTAGCCCCTTGATCAGAGCCCGCCGTTGATCACGTTCACGATCCAGTTTTCTGCCCTGGTAGCCGTGTCGGTGCATTCTTAAAGCTCCAGCTCCGCTAACTTTTCCTTGACCTCGTCGAGGGCTTTGCTGCCAAAGCCTTTGAGGTCACGCAGCTCAGCGTCATTGAGCGCGAACAGGTCACGAATGGTATGAATGTCGTTGTTGATCAAGGCATTGGTGGTACGGGCTGACAGATTGAGGTCTTCGATGGAAGTGCTCAGCGCGGTCGTCTCTTCGCCCATCAGGTCGCTGCCGTAGCCGCTTTCCTGATCGGTGCTTTCAGCTGCCGGCTCGTTGCTGGCAACCCGGGTTTTGCCGGCCAGCGCCGTATACTGGTTGACTAAAATAGCAGCCGCTTCCTCGAAAGCGTCTTGCGGCGTGATCGAACCATCGGTGTCGACGGTCAGCAGTAGGCGATCGAGGTCGGTAGCCTGACCGACGCGGGTGTTCTCAACCTTATAACGGACGCGCATGACAGGGCTGAAAATGGCGTCGATGGCGATCATATCGCTGGCTTTGCGGGCGGCGCCTTCCTCGATGGTGCGGTAACCGCGGCCAACTTCGACGGTTAGGTCGATGACCAGCTTGGCTTTAGCCTCGTCGATCGTGGCGATAGCGTGCTCAGGATTGACAATTTCGACATCGGCATTGGTCTCAATGTCCTTGGCGGTAACCACACCCTTGCCTTGTTTGACAATACGCAGGTGCTGCGGCTCGGTTCCATAAACGCGTAAACGCACGCCTTTGAGGTTGAGCATAATGTCGACAACGTCTTCCTTGACGCCTGGTACATCGGTGAATTCGTGGGTGATGCCTTCGATCTTGAAAGCCGTGACGGCAGCACCGGCGATGCTAGAAAGCAATACGCGCCGCAAGCTGTTGCCCAAGGTCATACCGTAGCCGTTATGCAGCGGCTCGACCACGAAAGAAGCGCTAGTGGCGCTGTGGTCGTCAACTTTGACGAGACCTGGGGTGTGGATTGTGTTTGACATTGGCGTGGTGCTCCTTTTTAGCGTGAGTAATACTCAACAATTAACTGCTCATTAATATCGGGTTCGGCGTCGTCGCGGGACGGCGAACCAGTAACTGATACGGTGACTTTTTTACGGTCGACTTTCAGCCAACCGGGGGTCTCGCTGGGCGCTGGGCTGGTTTCGTCGAACTTCTTGAAGTATTCGGTCTTGTGGCTGTGGGCGCGGGCAGTCAGAACGTCACCGGCCTTGAGACGGATCGAAGGGATGTCGACCCGGACACCGTTCAGCGTGAAGTGGCCGTGGGTCACCAGTTGGCGGGCAGCACGTCGGCTGGGCGCGAAACCGGCCCGGTAGATGACGTTGTCGGCTCGCTGCTCTAGGAACTGCAGTAGAATCTGGCCTGACTGACCCTGGCGGCGGGAAGCTTCTTTCATAAGATTGCTGAACTGGCGCTCCAGCAAGCCGTAAAGGCGCTTAACCTTCTGTTTTTCGCGCAGCTGCAGAGAATATTGGCTGGCGCGGCCGCCGCGAGGGCCGCGGCTCTGCGGGCCTTGGCCCGGCTTGGAGGTGCGCTTGACTAGAGCTTTGTGTGCCTTGGGGTGCAGGGCGTAGCCCTCTCGGCGGCTCATTTTGACTATGGAACTTCTATCTCGTGCCATGTTAAATCCTTCTTGCCTTACGCGGGCGAACACCGCCATGCGGAACGCCGGTAACATCTTTGATACTGTCAACCGCGATGTCCATGTTGCCGAGCACGCGGACGGCGGCGTCACGGCCAAGGCCGATACCCTTGATGAAAACGTCGGCCTTCGCAAAACCGTATTGCTGCTTAGCGGCCTGCGCGGCCCGTTCGGCGGCCACCTGGGCGGCGTAGGCCGTGCCCTTCTTGGAGCCGCGGAAACCGCAGGCACCGGCGCTCGAGGTAGTTAACACGTTGCCGCTGCCATCGGTAAAGGTCACGATGGTGTTATTGAAAGTGGCCAGCACGTGGACTTGCCCACTCGGAACATTGCGCTTGCTTTTCTTGCGTTTGGCGGTTGGCTTGGCGGCCGGTTTGGACTCGACGGCTGCCTCAGCCCCCGGCTTGCCGGCTGCTTCGGGCTGGATTTTTACTTCTTCAGTGGTGGTTGTGGTGTCTTCTGCCATATTAAATCCTAAGTCTTGGACGCTACCTTCTTAGCGGTACCACCGACGGTGACTTTCTTGCCGCGGCGGGTACGGGCGTTGGTCTTGGTGCGCTGGCCTCTGGAAGGCAAGCCGGCGGAGTGTCGCGTGCCACGGTAGGACTTGATGTCTTTGAGGCGTTTGATATTGCCGCTGACGATGCGCTGCAGCTCGCCTTCGACCACGTGATCGGCATTTATAACGTCTTGGATGCGGGAAATTTCGGCGTCGGTCAGATCCTTGACGCGAGTGGTCGGCTCGACTTTGGCCGCGCTCAAAATGTCATTAGAAGTCTTGGGACCAATGCCATAAACGTATGTCAAGGCCACCCAAACCTGTTTTTCGGCCGGAATCGTAACACCGGAAATTCTAGCCATATTAGCCTTGCCTCTGCTTGTGCTTAGGTTTTAACTTATTGATAACGTAAACCCGGCCTTTGCGGCGGACGATTTTATCATCGGGACTGATTTTTTTGACACTGGCACGCACTTTCATGCGGATCATTCTCCTTTCAGGAGGGTGACTCACTGCTCTTAATATTAACCTTTGCGGTAGGTGATTCTTCCCTTAGTGAGATCGTAAGGGGTCAACTCGACCGTAACGCTGTCCCCGGGCACGAGACGGATGAAATGTTTCCGCATCTTGCCGGCGACGTGAGCTATGATTTGATGGCCGTTCTCAAGTTCGACACGAAACTGAGTCCCTGGAAGGGTCTCGATTATTGTGCCTGTAAGCTCGATTACTTCCTTGTTAACTGCCATAAATATAACTAGGGGTCAATTATAGCAGCCCGCACAACAGTTTGTAAAGAGTTTTTGTAAACTTTAGCAAGTAGTCGCCGCGCGGGGCGATTTCTGACTTATATAATATCACAAAACGTCAGCGATTGTGGAGTGACGTGTTTACTGGGCAGGTTAAAGCTCGGTGAGAAGCTTCATGGCTTCGACGCCAAGTCCGAAGATTGCTTGTGCCTGGGGACCATCCACCTTTTGCCAACTAGAACGATCAAGCGCGCCTTCAGTAATTGCCCACTCAGCCGGCTCAAACTCCTCAACTTCAACCATTTTACCGCCAAACGCCTGAACAATGACCGAGGGTCGCGGATCTCTAGGCGGCTTGGCGGTCTCTGCGCCTACACCAAAGGATAGATTTGTCCATATCCCGCCACCGCTCACGTTATCAAGATCTGTATGTTCATATCGAAATTGCATGTAGTGTTCGTATCCGTCCTCTTGACGCGACAGGCGCAGGGTTCGACTATCAACGTGTCGGGACCAGCCGCCGCCAGCACCAGCGTCCTCATCGTAAGAGTAATGTAACGCGGCAGCGAGACCGCCGACTGCAATTTCGCGTGTTTTATCCCACTTCTTAGTCGGCGGCAGCAGCTTCTCAAAAGCTTTCAGAAAAGCCTTGCCGACCTTCTTGGGTTCCATTTGGGCATACTTTTCTATACTAGCTTCCCCGAACCAGTGGAGTTCTGGCGTAAATTCCTGGAAAGCCCTGGCAACCTTTAGCGTCTTCGGTTTAACAGCACGCTCTGGCATTGGTGTCAATCTCCTTATATGGTATCGATTATACAGTAAACGCCAAGCCGTACAAGTATGACCAGAGATCGATTTGATTTATTTTTTGGTATCTTTAATCCGCCCTAATAGGCGTGAGCCAAACTTGAGGCGGCGAGCGCCGGAAGCGGCATCTACCGGTGCCTCAGGTTCATAGAAGAAATCAGGCTGGGAATATTGGTCATAGGTGACCATCAAGGCCCGCGATTCGACTGCACGCAGCGTTTGCAGAGCTACTGACACCAGGATCAAGACGCTGGTGCCGCCAATAGTAATATTAGTCGATATGAAAGCTTGGGCGACAACCGGCAGAACAGCCAGGGCGCCAAGGCTCAACGCGCCAAAAAATGTCAGGCGGTTGACGATTTTGCTTAGGTATTTCTCGGTTTGTTCGCCGCCGCGGATACCTTCGATAAAGCCGCCCTGTTTGTGTAAGTTTTCGGCGATTTCCTTGGAGTTAAAGGTAATACTCGTGTAAAAGAAAGTAAAGACAAACACTAGGGTGAAATAGGTGGCCGGATATATGTAAGCTCGCCAGGCCTCAGTAGCGAAAGTCGTGGCCGAAGGAGGCTGGAACCAGGTCGTTAGTTCCGTGCCGATACGTGCCCAGTGTGGATTATGGCTACCCGTCAAGAGCTGGCCGGCAAAGCTAGGCACACTCAAGAAAGCCACTGCGAAGATAATTGGCACCACGCCGGCGGTTATAAGCTTTACGGGCAGAATGGTGGTAATTCCGCCGTAAGTACGATTACCCTGCACACGTTTAGCGTAATTGACGGTCAGGTTGCGGGCGGCTTCGTTGAGAACCACCACTATCCAAGTAACTACTAGAGCCGCGACCAGGATTATAAGGCCGGCGACTAAAGCGCCCTTGTTAATCGGTAAGCTGTGGCCCCAGACTGTCCAGTGCTGGCCCTTTTTAAGGACGGAGCCGATGATCTGCGAAAGGCTGGCTGGCAGACGGCTGACAATACCGACTGTGATGATAAGCGATATACCATTGCCGACGCCCTGCTCGGTCACGAGCTCGCCCAACCACATCAGTAGCATCGAACCGCCGGTCAGCGCCGCTACCATCAATACCCACTGCATGATTGAGCTGTGCGCCGTAATGTCACCTATGCCGCCGATTGACTGGGCGGCTTGCCTAATAAGGAAGATCGATCCGATAGACTGAATGATGGCCAGCGGCAAGGTCAGGAGGCGGGTGTATTGGTTAATCTTCTTCTGCCCGAATTCGCCCTCCTTGTGCAGAGCCTCGAGCTGCGGTAACGCCTTGGTCAGCAACTGCATGATAATTGACGCGTTAATGTAGGGGCCCAGGCCCGCGATCATTATGGAGAAGTTGGCCAGCGCGCCGCCAGAAAGGACGTTAATGAAGTTGAGCAGCTGAGGCGCGTTGTTTGAACTAAACAGGTTTTGTAGCACTTGGTGAAGGGTCTGCGGGTTGCTCAAAGGCACCGGTAGGTGCGCCAAAATACGAAAAACCAGCAGAATGCCAAGCACTGCCAACAACCGTCCGCGCATTTCCTTATGCCCGAGCGACTTAACAATAATCTTCCAGTTCACGACTGGTTTGCCTCTTCTATCACTTGCATTAATTAAACCACACAACTTTTGGGCAGCAAAGCCGTTCTTAGGATCAAAGTTTTGGTTGAGCGTTAGCTAAGAGGCTGGTCGGGTACGGGTTTGAGGTCCGGTCTTACCTCGGCCAAGGCGGCAATTATCATCCCGGGTATGTGTACGGTGCCCGTTTCGTTCTCGGCTTCAATTTTCTTCAGCACCAGAGCCCCCTTGGCCTGGCCGTCGGCAAGGGCTAACGATCCCGCTCCCTGACAAATCCCGACGTCCACGCTGCCGTAAATGCTTCTCGCCTCGACCGGACGGTCTTTTAACTTCTGGGCATTGGCCAGCAAGTCATCGGGAGCCATCGGCTGCAGCTGACGCTTGTCGGCATCCGCCAACGAACCGACTTCTGCTGATTTTCTTGAGCCCGACATAGTTATTCTCGCCTCAATCAATCTCCCAACCCGTATATCAATCTAATTAAACCATATTTAACTCTGCATTTAAATACTTAGGCAGCACCGTGATTGAGTATTTTGAAAGTTTAGGTTTTCTGGGCTTTGGTGGAGGTCTGCGGACGGGCCAGACGAGCGGTCTTCTCGAATGTGCCGTCGGCCTTCTGGACAGCTTCGATGGCGCTGGCGCTGGCGGCCGGCAGCTTGACAACGACTTTTTTGGTCAACTCGCCCTTGGTAATCAGCTTGACCCGGACATATGGGCTGCTGATTAGTTTAGCTTCGGCTAAGACGGTAGCATCGACGGTTTTGCCGCTGAACTGCTCCAACTGGCCGGTATAAACAGTCTCGGCTTTGAGCTTGTAGCTGCGGAAACCAGGCAACTTAGGCAGTTTTTGCATCAAGGGGTTGGAACCGCCGGCAAAGCCAGGCTTGGCACTGGAACCGGCGCGTGAGCCTTGACCTTTGGTGCCACGGCCGGCAGTCTTGCCTTTACCGGCCGCAATACCGCGACCGACGCGCTGGCGTGATTTATCTTTAGTGGTCTGTAATTCGTGGTACTTCATGGTCTTAGGCTTTCTTCTTTGTAGTGGCGGGTTTAGCTGCTTTAGCGGACATGACCGGCTCGGCTTGGGCCTGGGCAGTTACCCATTTACCGGCCGGCACCAGGCCGTTTAGAGCGGCAACGGTAGCATAAGCGGTGTTAGTCTTATTGGAAGAGCCCAGAGACTTGCTGAGGGCGTTTTTGACACCGGCGACTTCCAGGATGGTGCGCACGACGCCGCCGGCGATCAGGCCCGTACCGGGCGCCGCCGGTTTGAGCAAGATGCGCGCGCCGCTGATTTTGCTCTCGATTTCGTGCGGAAGAGTGCCTTTGTAAAGCGAAACTGTGACGAAATTCTTCTTGGCGACTTCCGTGGCCTTGGTGACGGCGGCAGTTACGTCAGCGCCTTTGGCGCTGCCTATACCGACTTTGTGCTTGCGATCGCCGACCACGACCAGGGCGCGGAAACGGAAACGACGTCCGCCCTTAACGACGCGGGCTACGCGGTCAATGTGCAAGGTCCGCTCGTCGAACTGCTTTTCTTCGGGTTGAATCTCGGGACGGCGGGAACGCCGCTGGGTATTTTGTGCGTCTGCCATGTTAAAACTCCAATCCTGCTTTACGGGCGGCTTCGGCCAAGGCGGCCACGCGGCCGTGATAGAGCTTACCGCCCCTGTCAAAAACGACTTGTTTGATCTTAGCCGCCTTGGCTTTGGCGGCAATTTCGGTGCCGACCCAAGCGGCTCTTTCGGTCATGGTGCCTTTGACGGCTTTCTGGCCGACAGTACTGACTTGAGCCAAGGTCTTGCTCGCGGTGTCATCAATCAGCTGAGCTGAAACATGCAAGTTACTGACGTGGACACTCAGCCGTGGGCGCTGCGCCGTTCCGCTGATAACTGAACGGACGCGGGCATGGCGCTGGGCGCGGTTGTGTAATTTGTGGGCTAGTTGTTTACTCATTTATTTGTCCTTACCGCTTTTGCCGCTCTTACGAATAATACGTTCGCCTTCGTACTTGATGCCCTTGCCCTTGTATGGTTCAGGCTTCTTAAGGGCACGAATTTCGGCGGCGACTTGGCCGACCTGTTGCTTGCTGATACCGCTGACTGTGATGGTGTTCTGCTCGATAACAGTCGTCACGCCAGCCGGAACTTTGTAAATAACGTCATGAGAGAAACCCAGGTTCAGCTTGAGGTCATTCCCTTGCTGGGCAACTCGGTAACCGACACCATTGATCTCCAGCTTTTTGCTGAAACCCTGGCTAGCACCGGTGACCATGTTGTTCAATAGCGCCCTCATCAGGCCATGTTTGGCGCGGACCTTGGGCTCATCATTAGCGCGGGTAACGATCAGCACATCGCCCTCCTGCTTGACCGTAATATCGGGCATGGTGAACTGTTTTAGCGTTCCCTTGCCGCCCGCCACCGTGATCTCAGCTGCGTCGATAGTGATTGTCACACCGCTCGGGATGGCGATCGGCAGTTTTCCTACTCGGCTCATTACTTCTCCTTAATACACCTTACAAATTAATTCGCCGCCCAGGCGCTGGGCCTTGGCTTGGTCGCCGGTCATCAGGCCCTTGGAAGTCGAGAGAATGACGATGCCACGGCCCTGCTTGACGACAGGGATGTCGCTGGCGCTGACGTAGTAACGGCGGCCGGGCTTGCTGAGGCGAACGATTTCGGTAATACGGGCGTTGCCGTGGTCCGGGTTAATCCTGACCGTCAGGGTCTTGCCAATGCTGGCGTCGCCAACGGACACGCCGTCAATGAAGTTGCTTTTTTGCAGAAGCCGAGCGACCGCTTCTTTGATTTTGGAATGCGGCAAAGCAACCTCGCTCTGGCGCACCATGATGGCGTTGCGAATGCGGGTCAGCATATCTGCTATGGGATCGGTGGTTGTCTTACTCATATTCTCCTCTTACCAACTTGACTTCGTTACGCCGGGAATCTCGCCCTTGCTGGCGTGTTCACGGAAGCTTATACGGCTCAAGCCGAACTGGCGCATGTAGCCTCGGGCGCGGCCGGTTTCAATACAACGGTTGGTGCGGCGGCTCGGGCTGGAATTGCGAGGCAATTTGGCCAGGCCTTCTTGGTCGCCGAGCTCTTTGAGCTCTTTCCGCTTGGCAGCATACTGCTCGATCATCTTGAGCCGCTTGGCGTCGCGCGCCACGATGGATTTCTTAGCCATTACTGATTCTCCTTCTCAAAGGGCAGGCCGAACTTTTCAAGCAAAGCTTTGGCGTGTGCCTTTTCTTGGCAATTTATTACGAAAATTACTTGCAGGCCATGAGCCGTGGTGGTTTCTTCGAAGCTCAGCTCCGGGAAAACCGATTGGTCGGTGAAACCGATGGCGTAGTTGCCTTGGCCGTCGAAAGCTTTGAGGCTGACGCCGTGGAAGTCGCGCAATCGGGGCAGGACGATGTTGACGACGCGATCCATGAATTCGTACATGCGGTCGCCGCGCAGGGTGACTTTGAGGCCGATCTTGTTGCCTTCGCGCAGCTTGAAGCCGGCGATGGAATTCTTGGCGGCGGTTTCGACCGGCTGTTGGCCGGTGATCTTGCGCAGAGTGTTGGCGGCCACTTCCATAAGCTTCTTCTCATCCTTGGCCTTGCCTAGACCTATGTTGACCACGATTTTTTCGAGCTTAGGCGCTTCGTGAATGTTCTTTAGATCCAGCTCCTTGAGCAGCTCACCTGCGATCGTCGCGTTGTATTGGACGCGGAGACGCGCGGCAGTAGCTGGTGCTTTAGCTGCTTTAGCAGCGTTAGTTGCGGTAGCCATTACTTGATCTCCTTTCCAGTACTCTTATATATACGGGTCTTCTTGCCGTCAACGCCGAGCATGTAGCCGACGCGGCTAGCTTTCTTGCTTGTCGGTTCGACAATGCTGACCTTGCTGACCCAGATAGGCTTGGTAACTTCTACTATCGCGCCTTGCGGATGTTCGCGGTTAGGCTTGACATGCTTCTTGACGATGTTAATACCGTCAACCGTGACCTTGTTTTCACGGGGGTGTACGGCGCTGATTTTGCCGGTCTGGCCCTTGTGCTTGCCCGCCCGCACGATAACCAGGTCACCTTTTTTGAGACGGATCTTATAAGGCTTGGCGGCCAGCTTGGACTGTTTGGCGGAAACGCTCATTATAGGACCTCCGGGGCTAACGAAATAATCTTGGCGTAGCCCATGTCACGCAACTCACGGGGCACTGGACCGAAAATACGGGTCGCCCGTGGTAATTTATCATCGCCAATGATGACGGCCGCGTTATCGTCGAACTTGATAGTCGAGCCATCCTTGCGCCGTATCTGGTTACGGGTGCGCACAACGACCGCCCGAACAACGGACTTCTTCTTGACCTGGCCGTTCGGGCTGGCCTGTTTAACGGTGGCCACGATAGTGTCGCCAACGCGAGCATAGCGGCGGCGACTGCCACCCAGTACACGGATGCAAAGTATCTCTTTGGCGCCGCTGTTGTCACAGACGGTCAGGCGGGATTCCTGCTGGATCATGAGGCCGCCTCTTTAGCTTCGGCCTTGTCAGCTTTATCGGCTTTGGACTTACTGGCTTGGCGATCCGGTTCGTCGGCTTTGGTAGCTTCCAAGGAGTCGGCACGAAGTGCCGGTTTCTCGATAATACGGCTCAAAACATGCCTTTTGCGGGCGCTCAGCGGCCGGGTTTCGGCAATAGCAACCTTGTCGCCGGCTACCGCTTCGTTCTTTTCGTCGTGAGCCATGAACTTCTTGCTCACCGTG
>DATKRL010000027.1:0-7945 GCA_035532255.1 Candidatus Dormiibacterota bacterium
GGATCATCTGCCGCACCGCATGTTCCTCTGCGGCGGCGGTTCTTCGCTTGACCTGTTGATGGACCGTTTGGAAACCACCGATTGGTACAAGAATCTGCCGTTCACGCGCAAGCCAAGCGTCCATCACATCCGCCCCGACCAGGTCGCCGGTATTAGCGACACGACCGGCAAAGTCAACGACCACACCTTCATTACCGCTATGGGCCTGCTACGTGTCGGTATGGACACGCGCCAGTTTGCCAGTGATAATGGCTCAATAAGGGATAAAATTGATAAAATGTTAAGCGTATAGCTATGGCCGCCAAAGAAAAAGATACCATCTACATCGATATCGATGACGAAATCACCGGTATCATTGATAAGCTTAAGGCTAGCGAAGGCCAGGTCGTGGCCCTGGTTCTGCCCAAGCGCGCCGCGGTTTTCCAGAGCATCGTCAACATGAAGCTGCTCAAGCGGGCGGCCGACAGCGCCAACAAAAACGTGGTGCTGATCACTACCGAAGCTGGACTATTGCCGCTAGCCGGCGCCGCCGCGGTCCACGTGGCCAAAACTCTGACCAGTAAACCCGAAATACCATTAGGCCCTCAAGCCATTGATGATACCGAAGAATCGGTTGAGGAGCCGGCCGAACCAGCTGAACCAACCGTCGGACAGCTGGCCGGCAACACGCCCCCGCCTCCGCCAGCTGATGGAGGAGTCGAAACCCTGATGCTTGACGACGAAGAATTGGCGCCCGAAGAGACTGCCGCCGCCGCTGCTGCCGGAGCTGCCGCCAAGAAACCGGCCAAAGCCGCGGCCAAAAAGGACAAGAAGCTACACATTCCCAACTTTAACCGTTTCCGCCTGCTGCTGATCGTAGGCGGGCTGATTATTCTACTGCTGATTGCCGGCCTGATTTTTGCCACGGTCGCCCTGCCCAAAGCCACCATCAACATCAAGACCGACGCCACCAACGTCGACGCCAACCTCAACCTGAACCTCTCTACCACCGCCAAATCGCTCGACCCGTCGAGCGGCACCATACCCGCCAAACTGGCCAGCCAGCAAAAAACCTACACCCAGCAAGTCCCGACCACCGGCCAAAAGAACAATGGCAATAAAGCCAGCGGCTCAATCACTATGACTGCGCAAATTTGTACAGTACCCAAAACAGGAC
This sequence comes from Candidatus Dormiibacterota bacterium, assembly GCA_035532255.1. Taxonomy (GTDB): domain Bacteria; phylum Patescibacteriota; class Saccharimonadia; order Saccharimonadales; family UBA4665; genus DATKRL01. Next base: position 1,157 of record DATKRL010000027.1, read on the forward strand.
CGCCAGATGTACCGTCAGGTGCTGGTGTCAGCTCCAATGGCCTAACCTATATAACTCAGGAAGCCACTTCCTTTAACCAAGGCGGCACGCCAGATGGTAATGGATGCCTTAACTTTAGTGCTACCGGTTCTACTACGATACAAGCTCAAAGTGGAGGCGCCAACTATAATGGAGCATCTACTTTCAAGGTTAGTAGTTCTTCGGGTTTTACAGTTACAGCCAGTGTCGCCTCGGCTATAGCCGGCGGGACGGACAACATAGTTCAATCCGTCAACCAGAATGACATCAACGGCGCCAAGGCCAAGATTTCGACCAGCGACAGCACCATCAAGCAGGCGCTGGACAGCCAGCTGAAGGGCGAAAACCAATATCCGCTGGAGGCCACCTATGTGGCCGGAACACCGGTCGTCACTACCAGCGCCAATGTCGGCGACGTGGCTACAAGCGTCACGGTAACCGAAACTGTGACTTACACCATGTTCGGCGTCAGCAAAGATGACCTTAACACGCTGATCGATAACCAAGTGAATGGCCAGATAGATACCAGCAAGCAAAGCATACTGGATACCGGCCTGGCCCAGGGAGTCTTTAACGTCAACACCATTTCGTCCACTGGCGCGCAACTGAGTCTGAGCACCAAAGCCATCGCCGGGCCGGCGCTTAACGTCGATACCATCAAGCAGCAGGCCGCCGGCAAACGAATCGGCGAGATCAAGGGCCAGCTGTCCAACAATCCCGATGTCACCAGCGTTGATGTGAACCTTAGCCCCTTCTGGATAACCACTGCCCCCAAGAAAACCAGCCGGATTATCGTCAACATCGCCAAACCGACAACCACGAAAGCGAGCAACTCCAGTGGTAACAGCCCCTAGTTCAATCCTGGGCTTGGATGTGGGCGATAGGCGGGTCGGCATAGCGGCGGCCACGCTGGAGGCCGGTTTGGCGCGTCCGCTGACAACCCTGCGACAGGACGAAGGCTTTCCCGCCGCCCTGGAACAAATCGTCAAAAACGAAAACGCCGAAGCCCTGGTGGTCGGTCTGCCGCGCGGGCTGGACGGGCAGGTGACGGCGCAAACCCAAGCCGCGGAAGCTTTCGCGAATGATTTGCGAGAGCGCTATGCCGACCTGACGGTGTACTTGCAAGACGAGGCTGTTACTTCCAAGAAAGCCGAGGCTGAACTCGAAGCCCGCGGCAAGCCATACCAGCGCGCCGACATTGACGCTCTGGCGGCGACCTACATTCTGGAAGACTGGCTGGCCGAACGGCGCCAAAAAGAGGCCACAGGCTAATGTCGGGCTATAGGCTGAGGCGCTCCAAACCTCGCTTGCCGCTTCGCGTGGTACTGCTGCTGGTGGTCTTGATCACCCTGGCTGTCGGCGGCGCCGCGGTTTCGAGACATGTTTATTATTCTGATTTGCGGCCGGTTAACACTGACCAAACCACCCAGATTCTTACGGTCCAGAGCGGGCAATCCGTCAGGCAAATTGCTGCCCATCTGCAAGATGCCCGCCTGATTCGCAGCGCCTGGGCCTTCCAGCTCTATGTCCACAGCAAGGAATTAACCGACCAGCTCAAAGCCGGAACTTATGCTTTGTCGCCCGCCGAGGATACGCCAACGATCGTAGAAACTCTGACTAACGGCAAAACCGCGACTCGTCTGGTAACCATTTTGCCGGGCCGCCGGATCGACCAGGTCAGGGCTGACCTTATCAATGACGGCTTCACACCGTCCGACGTCGACCGGGCGCTGGATCCGGCCCAGTACGCCGATCTGCCGGCTATGGCTTTCAAACCGGCCAACGTCAACACTCTCGAGGGCTTGCTATGGCCGGATTCATTCCAAAAAGATTCGACCACCGCGCCATCATTTATTATCCGTGAATCACTGGTTGAAATGGGCCAGCAGCTGACGCCGGACGTTCAAGCGTCTTTCGCGGCTGAGAACCTGACAACTTATCAGGGACTGACACTGGCCTCCATGGTCGAACAGGAAGTCAACAAACCGGCTGACCGGCCGCAGGTGGCCCAGGTCTTCCTGACCAGGTTCAAGAATGGTTCCGACTTGGGTTCGGATGTCACTGCTAACTATGGCGCTATAGAGGCTGGGCAGGCACCAAGCCTAGACTTCGACTCGCCGTACAACACGCTCAAGCACTCCGGCTTGCCGCCCAGCCCGATCAGCACCATTAGTGCTAGCTCGCTTACCGCCGCCGCTCACCCGGCGTCGACCAACTGGCTGTATTTCGTGACTGGCGACGATGGCACGACCTACTTCTCGACCAACTTACAAGACCACCAGGCACTGACCGCCAAGTACTGCCATAAACTCTGCGGCCAATAGCCCGGCAAGGGCTGCCACCCTTGACATAAGCGGTAAGGCCTTGCGCGGAACCTAATTTTTGTTACAATAGACGGGTACTCTAACAGAGGTCAAGTTTCGTATTAGTACAAACCCTTCAACATTAGTAACTGATCACCTGGACATGCCGGCTAGCGTCCGGTCAAGTAAAACATACCGCTACTTCAAGTCAAAGTTGCGCCAAAAGGCGGTCCGCCGCCGGACCGTGCGGATCGGCCTGCTGCTGTCAAACGTGGTCATTCTCGGTATAATTCTGGCTTTTGTACTACAGAATCCGCATAGCGGCAGCCCGTCCGCGCCTGCCGCATTGAGCAGTAATGCGGTGTCCGCCGTGGCTAACCCGCTGGACCAGGTTTCCTCGACCGATATCGCCCAAACCGTCGCCCAGATGAACGCTTTACCGGAAACGACAGCCATCAGCAACCAGGCCCAGTCCCAAGCCGCGGAATCAGCCATCGTTGCCTCCAATGATAACGTCCTGAGTAAACCCCAGGTGGTGGCCACGGCCCTCAAATCACGGGCCGACATCCAGACTTACACTACGGTGGCCGGCGATACCGTCTCAGGTGTTGCCACCAAGTTCGGCATCACGTCCGACAGCGTGCGCTGGTCCAACGGTATCACCGGTGATGCCGTAGCTGCCGGTACCAAACTAACTATTCCGCCGGTCAACGGCATTGTTTACACCGTCAAGGCCGGTGACACCGCTGACAGCCTGGCGTCTAAATATCGCAGCAGCAAGGACCAAATTATCGCTTATAACGACGCTGAAATCACCGGTCTGACGCCTGGCGAACAGATCATTATCCCGAACGCGGTCCAGACGGCCGGACAAACGGCGGCTGGCATCAGCGGACTGGCCGGCGGTTTCTTGTGGGGCAGCGGTCCGATTTATGGCTATAACGGTTATGACTACGGCTACTGTACCTGGTACGTCGCTACCCAGATTGCCGTGCCGGCCAACTGGGGCAACGCCAGCACTTGGGCTTACTACGCCCGCCTGAGCGGCTGGAATGTCAGCCATACGCCAACAGCCGGCGGTATCGGCCAGATGGGCAGCGAAGTCGCCTGGGGCCAAGGCCACGTAGCGGTAGTAGATGCCGTTTCGCCGGACGGCACGCAAATCCAATATCGCGACATGAACGGTTTAGCCGGTTGGGGCCGGGTCGGCCAGAGCGGCTGGGTGCCGGCTAGTAAATTCGACAATTACATAAGCCACTAGCCATGAGTTTCGTTGATAAGGTTAGAATCCAGATATCGGCCGGGGACGGCGGTGACGGCAAGCGCAGTTTTCGGCACGAAAAATTTATCGATAAAGGCGGTCCGGACGGCGGCGACGGCGGCGACGGCGGCGACATCGTGCTGCTGGCCAGCCGCAACCAAAACACCCTGGCAGCTTTCCGCCACCACAAAGAGCTTAGAGCCGAAGCCGGCCAGCCTGGTGACAAGCAACGCAAACACGGCAGAAGCGGCCAGGATCTAATTGTCGCTTTGCCGGTCGGCACGGTAGCCACAACCGATGAAGGCGTCATCGTCGCAGATCTCGTGGAAGATGGCCAGCAGGCCGTGGTCGCCAAGGGCGGCCGCGGCGGCTTTGGCAACGCTCACTTCATTTCGTCACGCCGCCAAGCGCCTGACTTCGCCGAAAAGGGCGAGCCCGGCGAAGCTTTCGGCCTCCAGCTGGAGCTCAAGATAATCGCTGACGTCGGCCTGGTCGGCCTGCCCAACGCCGGTAAATCAACATTACTTAGCAAGTTAAGTAATGCCCGTCCGGAGGTCGCCGATTACCCGTTCACCACTTTGACGCCGCACCTGGGGGTGGTTGATATAGACCAAGACACCAGCGTGCTGTTCGCCGACATTCCCGGATTGATCGAGGGCGCGGCTGAGGGCAAGGGCCTGGGCCACGACTTTCTGCGGCATATCGAGCGCACGGCGGTTATTCTCCACCTGATCGACGCTTACAACGAAGATGTCGCCGCGGTGTACCGGACAATCAAGAGTGAACTGGCGGCTTACCAGCCGGAACTGGCCAAGCGCCCCGAAATCATCGCCCTGACCAAAACCGAAGGCCTGGACAGCGAGATTACCGCCGACCTGATATCCCAGCTGACGCTGGCGGCTCCCAAGAAAACCCCGGTTTTTGCCATCTCGGCCCACTCCGGCGAAGGGCTGCCGCAGCTGTTGTTCGCTATAAAAGATACCGTCCGTAAGGTGCGCGCCAAGGCTACCAAAGTGGCCAAAGAACCCACTATACCCGTCCTGACCCTCAAGGACACCACCGACGCTTGGCAGGTACGCAAGACTAAAAGCGGTTTCGTCGTGACCGGCGCCAAGATCGAGCAATTTGGCCGCCGCACGGATTACGGTAACGAGCAGGGCGTCCGGCGGCTGCGCGACATCATGCGCCGAGCCGGCATTTTCCACGAACTTCGCCGTAAGGGCGTCAAGCCCGGCCAGACCATCCAAGTCGGCAAGTCCGAAGCCCACAGCTTCAATTATTAAATTAAGTAGGCAGGCGCGGCGGCGGTGCTACACTGATAGCTAGATGTCAGCCAGTTTTTTCTTTTATGATTTGGAGACCAGCGGTTTTGATCCGCGGGCGGCCCGGATTACGCAGTTCGCCGGCCAGCGGACGGACATGAACCTTAAGCCGATCGGCAAGCCGGTCAACCAGTTTATCAAGATGACGCCGGATATTCTGCCGGACCCGGATGCCGTGTTGGTAACGGGCATCACGCCGCAAAAAACCCTGGCCGACGGGGTGACGGAGGCCGAGTTCCTCAAGCTGTTTTATGAGGAGGTGGTACAGCCCGACACCATCTTTGTCGGCTACAACAGTATCCGCTTCGACGACGAGTTCATGCGCTTTTTGCACTACCGCAATTTTTACGACGCCTATGAATGGCAGTGGAAAGACGGCTGTTCGCGCTGGGACCTGCTGGACGTAGTGCGCATGACGCGGGCGCTGAGGCCGGACGGCATCAAATGGCCTTTCGCGCCGGACGGCAAGCCGTCCAACAGGCTGGAATACCTGACTACGGCCAACCGGCTGGAGCATAAGAGTGCCCATGACGCGCTCAGCGATGTCCGGGCCACGATTGCTGTCGCCCGGCTGATCCGCGGCAAACAGCAAGACCTGTTCGACTACCTGCTGGGAATGCGCAACAAGAAAAAAGTCGCCGAGCTGGTGGGGCACCGCCGCCCGTTCGTTTACACCACCGGCCGTTATCGCAGCCAATACGCCCACACCACGGCCGCGGTTTTGCTTGCCAAACATCCTCAGTCGGACGGGGCTTTGGTGTACGATTTGCGGGTCGACCCGACGCCATTCATCACCATGGACGTTGATCAAATCATCGCAACCTGGCGCTTCAACGAAGATCCGGAAGCTCTTCGCTTGCCGGTCAAAACCCTCAAGTACAACCGCTGTCCGGCTGTCGCGCCGCTGGGCGTTATGAAGGACAAAGCCGCACAAGAACGCCTGCAATTGCCACTGGAAACAGTCGACAAACACCTGGCTATTTTGCGCCGGTACCACGCCGCCTTCACCAAAAAAGTCCTGGCGGCAGTCGCCCGTCTGGATGAGGAGCGTGAACTGGCCCAAACGGCTTTAGTCAGCGACCAGTTGACAGCCGACCTGAGATTATACGACGGCTTCTTCGATGATACCGACAGAGTGACGCTGCGGGCCGTTCGGGTCGCCGCGCCAGAGGAGCTATCCGGTTTTGCCGACGCCTTGCGCGACGACCGGCTGCGCGACCTGCTGCCTTTATATAAGGCGCGCAACTATCCCCTGAGCCTCGACCCCGACGAGCGGGCCGCCTGGGATGATTTCTGCCGCCGCAAACTGATGAGCGGCCCCGCCAGCCGTTTTGACAGGTATTTCGCCCGCCTGGGCGAACTAGCTAAAGGCCAGCTCGACGACGAACAGCGTTATCTGGTGGAAGAGCTGCGGCTCTACGGCGAATCTATCGCGCCGTACGCTGCAGACGATGATGCAACTGGCTAGCGTGCTGGGGTAGATGAGGCGTGGGCGCCTTGCCCAGCTCAATTAGTTCACGCACGGGAGCCTTAAGCCGGGGCGCCACGAATGGCAACACCGCTATGATCACCAGCCATGCCTGGAGCGAGAGTTGAATATTAGTGCCCGGGATGATTCCCAGAACCAAAAACGAGTACATTCTGACCTCTTATTCTTCTATATTTGAGCCGAATTATACACCTTATTGTCAGTGTGTCAATAATATTCTATGAACGGCTTATGCTTGAAATTGCTCGTTTACTGCTGTTAACCCAAAATTAAAACAGTAGCATCACAAAATTAAAACTGGAGTGATTTAGGCGTTGCTATCTGCTGGTACCCAAGTACTAAGTTATTTCTTAAGAACCTTACTTCAGTTAATGAGTTGCCCGGGATAATGTGCAG
>DATKRL010000028.1:0-7265 GCA_035532255.1 Candidatus Dormiibacterota bacterium
TGACCAGCAGCCAAAACGGCGTGACCCTGCACGGCACGGCTCTATCGACCGTTAATCTTACTACCCCGGCACCGGCCTTACCGCTGGCCACCTCTACCGCCGCGCCCGCGCGGCCCGCCAAGCACCATGTCAATCCGGTGCTCTTCGGCCTTCCAGCCCTGTTGGTAGTGGTGGCCGTGGTTTTATTCTGGGTCACCAGCCGTACTGTCAAAAGCACAACAGAATAGACGCGAGCGCTCTTGTCAGGCAGGGCAGCCAGCAGTTATCATATAGTTGAGGTCAAGCGAAACCAAAATCATACGTGACTTTGACAAAACTGGATAATTCATGTATAATGTAGGTGTTTCGTGATCACAAACAAAAACAACCAAAAATATTAAATAAACAGGGGACAAAATGAAAGCTACGAACGGACTAACGTTTGAACTGGTTAGCCCAGGAAACAGCAGCGCTTTCGATAAAATCGACCGCTTGCTGAAGAAGCTGTAATAAAGTCAGTTTCTTGCCTAAGGCCCGGTCCAGGAACCGGGCCTTTTGCTATTTATCAAGTCTTGGTAGGCATGTGTGATTCGAATTGGAATCAAATAAAGCGAGAACTGATAATCATGTGGCAGATAGTAAAGCAGGTAAGGGAAGAAACCACTGTTGCGGTCTAAGCGGGTGCTATTGAACCTGAAGTCCTAATTCATGAAGTCTGTTACGAAAGGCAACAACATCGTTAAGGTCGTGGTCGTGCCAGTAAGTATTCATACCCAACTCATCTGCAAATCTAAGATTATCGATAGTGTTATCGATAAATAATGCCTCACTTGGTTGCACCTTAGCTTGTTCAAGGGCAACCTCAAAGATTTTAGTATTTTGCCATTTGCCACTGCCAACCTTAGCCGAAACTATAAGTGGCTTATATTTATCAAGCTCAAATGGCTGACGCAGTACTTCTATCCGCTCAACATTGTTATCTGTAATGATACCAACGATAAGACCCTTATCTTGGAGTTGTTTGGCAAGAGAAATCATACCGGCGTTTGGCTGTGCCGAGGTAACTGCTTCTAAAATATCTTTAACAGCCATATTGCTCCCCATTTCTTCGTTTAAGTCATCTATAAACGATTCAAAACGTTCCGGAGCCAAATTGAGATTTTTTGCATGGTTATGAAATGCTGGCTCCAGCTTATCGTAAGGAAGGTCAAACTTCTTAGAAAGCGTACGACATATCGCATCACAAGCGTGACCTTCAATAGTTAATACGCCGTCAAAGTCAAAGAACACAGCTTTAATCATGGCTTAACTATATCAAAACAAAAAAGACTCCCGTAGGAGACTTTAAGCATAAGCGAAATGGTAGCGGCGAGTGGATTAGCGGACTTCGTCCTTTTCCGTTGCGGCGTGCTAGAAGCGAGCTTCTGCGCGCGTCCTCACTTCACGAACCACTGACCTTGCATCTTTGCCGAGGCAAATCTGCGGTCAGCGGTTCAAGCCAAACAGTACCAACAAAAAACACCCGAGATTAACTCGGGCACTTTTGTTGGTAGCGGCGAGTGGATTTGAACCACTGACCCCAGGCTTATGAGTCCTGTGCTCTAACCGCTGAGCTACGCCGCCACTGCTACAATAATAAGATATGGATGCGGTATTGCCAAAACCTGGGAGTTACGTGGTCGCCGTCAGCGGCGGCGTGGATTCTGTTGTCTTGCTGGATATTCTGTCACGGCAGTCCGGTTTGGAATTGACGGTAGCCCACTTCGACCATGGCATCAGGGAAGAATTGGCGGTGGACCGCAAGTTCGTGCAAACAATAGCCAAGGGCTATGGCTTGCCTTTTGTTTATGAGGAGGGCAGGCTTGGTCCGTTGGCCAGCGAGGCCGCGGCGCGAACAGGCCGCTATGATTTTTTGCGTCGGGTCCAGAAAGATAGGGGCGCGCGGGCCATCATCACGGCGCACCATCAGGACGACGTGCTGGAAACGGCGATCATCAACTTGATCCGTGGCACCGGGCGGAAGGGTTTGACGGCGCTGCGCGACCGCCCGGAACTGAGCCGACCTTTACTCAAAGTTCCCAAACATGAGCTGGTTGCCTATGCCCGGGAGCAGGGGTTGGAGTGGCGCGAAGATCCGACCAATCTGGACGTGGGCTACCTGCGCAACTACGTTCGCCACAAGATACTGCCGCGTTTTGAGGAACCGGACAGGGCACGTCTGGTGACCCTGGTAACCAAAATGGCGGCTACCAACGAGGCGCTGGACCTGGTTCTTCAGCAGTTACTAGGCCAGCAGACAGCGGAAAATAATATTGATCGGCGGTGGTTCGCGCAATTGCCGCATAATGTAGCCCGTGAAGTCATGGCCGCCTGGCTGAGGTCTCATGGCGCGGCCGGTTTTGACAGCAAAACCTTGGAACGTCTGGTTGTCGCCGCCAAGACCGCCCAGGCCGGTAAGACTTTTCCGGTCTATGGGCAAACAAGGCTGAAAATTCATACCGACCATCTGGCACTCGCAGGCTCGGAGCGCTAGCCAAAAATACCGAGCAGCGTTATAATTGAATAACTCATGAATGGAAATCCTCGCACACCCAATCGTTTACCTGGTGGTAGCAACCGCCGGGGCCTAAAAAACTTTGGCTTTATCGCCTTGCTTATAATCTTCGGTCTGATTATCGCCGCGGCCTACAACCAGCCCGGCGCGCTCAAGGAAATCCCGGCTACGACCGCCATCAGTGACACCAACGCCGGCCACTACAGCAAGATAGTGGTTAGCAGCAACCAGCTGACCATCACGCCCAAAGGCGAAGACCACGCTACGCTCAAAAGCTATGTTGACGCCAACTCAAGTCTTAAGGACCAGGGCTTTAACACCAACAAGGCCACAATAGTTTACAAATCGAGTTCCAGCAGCAGCTCGGCTCTAATCAGTCTTGCCGGCTCGATCATACCGGTGGTAATAATCGCCGCCGTGCTGTACTTCATGCTGCGCAGTGCCCAAGGACAGGGTAATCAGGCGTTGAGCTTTGGCAAGAGCCGCGCCCGCTTGTACGGCAACGAAAAAGACAAGTCCACTTTCAAAGACATTGCCGGCAGCGACGAGGCCAAGCAAGACCTCGAAGAAGTCGTCGAGTTCCTTAAGTTCCCCAAGAAATTCGCGGGCATGGGCGCCCGCATTCCCAAGGGCGTACTGCTGATCGGCCCGCCCGGCACCGGCAAAACCATGCTGGCCCGCGCCGTGGCTGGCGAGGCCAACGTGCCATTTTTCAGCATTTCGGGCTCGGAATTCGTCGAAATGTTCGTCGGTGTCGGCGCTTCGCGGGTGCGCGACCTATTCGCCAAGGCTAAAAAGAACGCTCCTTGTATTATCTTCGTTGACGAAATCGACGCCGTCGGCCGGCGCCGCGGTTCCGGCATGGGCGGCGGACACGACGAGCGCGAACAGACCCTGAACCAGATTCTGGTCGAAATGGACGGCTTCGAGCAAGGGCAGAATGTGATTGTCTTGGCCGCGACCAACCGTTCCGACGTGCTGGACCCGGCGCTGCTCAGGCCCGGCCGTTTCGACCGCCGCGTCAACATCGGTTTGCCTGATCGCAAAGACCGTGAAGCCATCCTCAAAGTTCACTTCGCCAAGAAACCGCTGTCCAAGAACGTTGACCTTGACGCCTTAGCCGCCAAAGCTGCCGGCTCCTCCGGTGCCGACCTGGCCAACATCGCCAACGAATCAGCCATCATCGCCGCCCGCAACAGCCACAATGAAATCACACAGCATGATGTCACCGAAGCCTTCGAACGCGTAGCCATCGGGCCAGAGCGTAAAAGCAAGGTCATGACCGAAGCCGACAAGATGACCACGGCTTACCACGAAGCCGGCCACGCCTTGGTAGGCCACGTTCTGCCGGATAGCGACCCGGTGCACAAAGTGACCATCATTCCGCGCGGCGGCACCGGTGGCGTGACCTGGTTCATTCCGCCCGAAGACCGGATGTTCGTCTCGCTGATCCAGTTCAAAGATATGCTCGCCCGCGGCTTGGGCGGCCGGATCGCCGAAGAGGTTATACTCGGCCGCGACCGTATCACCACCGGCGCCGGCAACGACCTGCAAAAAGCCGCCGAGCTGGCCCGCGACATGATTGTCAACCAGGGTATGGGCAAGAAACTACGTGACCAGGTCTTCCATGTTGACGATGGCATGATGATTGACAAGCTGGTGCACGAGCGTGACTATTCGGACGATACGGCTAAAGTCATTGATCAGGAAGTCGAAAGCCTGATAACCGAAGCCGCCAACCGGGCCCGGGCCATTATCAAAGCCAACCTCAACAAACTTGAAATTCTAAAAGACCGGTTACTGGAGAAAGAGACTGTTGACGCCGATGAAGTCTTGGAAGCCTTAAAAGGCGCTAAACTTCCATCCGCCGCTGCTTTATACTAGTGGGTAGTCATCAAAACAGGTAACAGCCCACCGCATGAATCCCACTGCTCCCACGCCGTCAAAGCCACAGAAGAAAAGCCGACTCAGCCTCAGCAATGTCGCGGTTCTGTTAATGGCGACTTCGTTTGCCGGCCAGCTGCTGGGCTTCCTACGTACCAAGCTGGTCAACGCTAACTTTCCGGTAGCCGGCCCGCATAGCACCGACGCCTACTTCGCGGCCTTTACTCTACCTGACTTTTTCTTCTTCACCCTGGCAGCTGGCGCGCTAGGCGTAGCTTTCATGCCGGTCCTATCCGACCGGCTTTACAAAGGTGACCGCAAAGGCATGTGGGAACTCTCGGCCTCACTCATGAATCTGCTAACCATCATAATGGCGGTAGTAGCGGTTATTATTTTGGTCTTCGCTGACTGGTTGATAAAACACGTCGTGGCGCCCGGCTTGTCACCAGTTCAGCTGCACACTGCGGCGACCATCATGCGCTTTTTGGCTTTCAACCCCTTGCTGTTTATGATCTCCGGTATTTTAAATAGCGTGCAGCAGACCATGGGCCGCTTCTTTTTCTACGCCATAGCGCCGTTGTTTTATAACCTCTCGATTATCATCAGCATTTTCGTCTTCAAGCACAATATCGGGATAGTCGGGCTGGGACTGGGGGCGCTGATTGGCGGCATTTTGCAGCTACTGGTTGTTATCTGTGGTTTATGGAAAACCAATTACCGCTGGTGGCCACGTATCAATTGGGACAGCCCCGATTTTCACACGATTCTGCGGAACTTGCCGCCGCGCTCGCTTGACCAGGGCGTGGACCAGGTCGAAAACATTGTCGAAACGCACATCGCTAGCGGTCTTGGCAGCGGCAACATCACCTATTACAGCAATGCTTATATTCTTAGTACGGCACCGATCCTGCTGATCGGCACGGCCATCGCGACGGCCGCCTTCCCACGGCTGAACGCCCGGCTTAGTCAAGGACGGCCGGACCTTTTCCGTAAAGATTTCCTGATGGTGCTTAGGGCCATGATATGGATAGCGGCGCCGCTGGTCGTGGTATGTTACTTTACCCGGGGCTACCTGGCCCGCCTAATTTACTCCAACGGTAGTCCACAGATTGCCATTGTCTTCGGCTTTTTGACGCTGGCCATCTTTTTCCGGATCCAGTACGCTATAATCTCGCGCTGGTTTTACGCGCAGAAAGATACCAAAACACCGCTTTTCGTATCACTGTTTACGATTGCTCTTAACATCTTTCTGGCGATCACGTTGGCTCGGCCGACACCGGTCGGTTACGGCGTAGCCGGTTTGGCTCTGGCTCAGTCCATCGTGGCCATGGTCGAAGTCTTCATCCTGGCCGCTATTATGTTGAAGCGCGACCATCGCTTGTTCGACGCGCACTTCTGGAGTGGTGTCTGGCGCATTATGTCGGTAACCGGCTTCAGCGTGGTGGCCGGTTTCATAATGATTTCGCTTTATCCGTTGGGCATTCACGACCGTGGTATTCTGACGCTGGGCAGCAAGTTGTTGTTCATCGCCTCGGTCACCTTCGCGGTCCACATAGCCGTGTCGGCCCTATTCGATCTCGACGAAGTCCGGCCGATCTTCGACAAACTGCGCAAACTGGCTCTCAAGCCCATTAAGCTGGATGTCTAGCCCGACTTAACAGGGGCTAAAAGCTGTAATTTTGTACTAGTTAATAACTTTTTAATATATTTTCTTGCAGCCGAGGCTATAATTAGAGTTATGTTAGATACATTGCCACGGACCTACCGCCTAGAAGATCAAGATCTGGTTTTCACCGAAGCGTCTGGCGGTTATGTACTGCGTGTTCGTGACATGCCCGACGAGGAGCGCCCGCGCGAACGCCTGCAGGAGCTTGGGCCCGGCAGTTTATCGGTGGCCGAGTTGGTGGCCATAATCTGGGGGGTAGGCAGCCGTACGGAAGACGTGCTGGCCATGGCCCGCCGGACGCTCAAAGAATACGGCGAAAAATCCATCAGCAACGAACCCAACCCTCAGCGTCTGGCCGAGACAGCCAACATACCGCTGACCAAGGCCTGTCAAGTGGTTGCCAGTTTCGAGCTGGGACGGCGCTTTTATGCCAGCCGCGCCGGCCGGCCAGTGCAAGTTCGCAACGCCCGACAGGCTTATCAATATCTCAAGAACATAGGCACCAGCCAGAAGGAACAGTTGCGCGGCCTGTATTTGAGCAGCCGTTACCAGGTTGTCCATGACGAGCTTATCTCCGTCGGCAGCCTGACATCCAATGTCGTTCACCCCCGCGAAGTATTTCAGCCCGCGATCGAACGCGGCGCCGTGGCCGTGATCCTGGCGCACAACCATCCGTCCGGACGGCTGGAGCCGACCATGCCCGATATCCAGATTACAGAACAGCTTATGGCGGCCGGCGAGGTATTGGGCATCGAACTGCTCGACCACCTGATTATTACCGGTACTAAGTTCAGCAGCGTGATGGATTGCGTCGAGCATCATTAACGATCCGCGAAATTACCTCTGTTACATCTGATATAATGTGTGGACATGAAACAGGATCACATCCGGAATTTTTGCATTATCGCGCATATTGACCATGGCAAGTCGACGCTGGCCGACCGCCTGCTGGAATTGACTGGCACCGTCGCCAAGCGGGATATGAAAGCCCAGCTGCTAGACCGCATGGACCTGGAGCGGGAAAAAGGCATCACCATCAAGCTGGCGCCGGTGCGCATGGCCTACAAGGGCCACGAACTAAACTTGATTGACACGCCTGGCCATGTGGATTTCAGCTATGAAGTATCGCGCAGCCTTGAGGCTTGCGAAGGCGCGCTGCTGGTAGTAGATGCCAGCCAGGGC
>DATKRL010000029.1:0-14831 GCA_035532255.1 Candidatus Dormiibacterota bacterium
GTCTGGCAAGTAACACAAAACGCCGAAGCCCTGCGCTCGGTTCTGACCAGTTTCAGCGGCCTGCCGTTCCGGATTGAATTTCGCCGTGAAGTTGGTGGAGTCCGATACTATGATGATTCGTTCGCGACCGGACCGGGTGCCTGTGTCGCTGCCTTTCAGGCGGTGCCCGGACCAAAAGTAATGATAGTCGGCGGCTACGAACGGGGCTTGGATTTGGATGAAATTCCCGAGGCGTTTAAGGCCGTGCCGGATGAACTTAGGAAAGTTTTGCTGGTTGGCGCCAGCGCCAAACGCACGGCCGAAGTTTTCGAAAAACACGGTCTGATAAATTATCAAATATCAGGCGCTAAGGACATGCCGGCCATTGTTAAGGAAGCCGCTGCTTTGGCAAGGCCGGGTGACGCCGTGGTATTGTCACCGGCGTTCGCCAGCTTTGACATGTTCAAAAACTTCGAAGAGCGTGGGCGAAAGTTCAATGAGGCCGTTGAGGATCTATGAGCAAATACCGACATTTTGTTTTTGAGGACTATGTCTTCGACAAGTCTGCCAAGCTCCTGACGCTAAAATACAGCCTGGACAATGCGTTATCTTTCGTCGAGACCTACCGTTTCCCTTTTGACTTTGCCGATTATAGCGAGGCAATGCTTGACCGGGCCTGCCAGGCGCTGTTTTTCATGGCTGGCGTGTCTTATTTTAAAACATATGTGCCGCCAGAAATTATCATTAAAAAAGGCGAGCTCGACAACGAAAGCGCGGCGTTTTTCAGTAAGATCTACCAGCGAGGCCTGGGGGAATTTTGGTATGTCAATAATTTGGATGTTGGTACGCCGGTTACCTTTCCCGTGACCACCGAGACCTTGTCTGCCGTCGCCGGCCCTACGCGGAACGCGGGTTTGCTGGTTGCAATCGGCGGAGGTAAGGACTCGCTCGTAGCGGTTGAGATTTTAAGAGAGAGTGAAGCCGTTACGACCTGGAGCGTCAACCACCGTCAAATGGCTCAACTGGTTGCAAAAATAGGCTTGCCTCATCTATGGGTGGAGAGAGTCTGGGACAAGCAATTATTGGATCTCAAAAACGATGCCTATAACGGCCACGTGCCGATTTCTGCCATCTATGCCTGCGCTGGGACTGTTGTCGGCGTTCTTACCGGCCGGCGTGACATAGTAGTGAGTAATGAGCAGTCCGCCAACGAGCCGACGCTTCTTTATCAAGGCATTGACGTCAACCACCAATATTCCAAGTCGCAGGAGTTCGAGTCCGATTTTCAGAACTATCTGGCACATATCTTCGGCCGCGATACTGTTCGTTACTACTCGTTTTTGCGGCCGTTCAGCGAACTCCGGATCGCCGAGCTGTTCGCCCGGTTAGGCTTTGACAAGTACAAGGATGTTTTTAGCTCGTGTAACCGGGCGTTCAGGCTGGATAGTGACCGTATTTTTTGGTGCGGTGAATGCCCCAAGTGCGCGTTCGTGTTTCTGGCATTGACGCCATTCGTGGAACGCGCGGATTTGGAAAAACTTTGGGGCGGCAAAAATCTATTACTGGACCGCGCGCTGGAACCAATTTACCAGCAATTACTCGGCATTGAGGGTGACAAACCGCTAGATTGCGTCGGCGAAGTCAAAGAATCACGAGCCGCTATGCGCCTGGCTCAAAAAATCTATCCTGAGCTGGATAAATATACTTTTGAATTGCCGGCAGACTATGATTTCCGGGTCTGGTCGGACCACGTCATGCCGGATGAAATTCTGGATATCCTGAGAAGCGCGGTCAAAACCACTTAGTTTTTAACTATTACTACGCAGTTGCCTACCCGGTTCGTTTCGTCCGGGCCGACAGAGATTTTTGAACTATCAACCCAGTCAACGTCAGGCCTGGTCGCGACACTTTTGCAAATTCCCCCTAGACTTGAGAAATGCCTATCTCTTAGGCCGTGGGGTACTTGGGCAAACATGACGCCTTCCGGACGAATCATATCCAGCAATCGGTGAACGGCGCCTTTATAAAAATCCGGTGGCAAGTATTGCATGCCGCCGTCCGGCCGATGCATGACCAGCGCCACTCCCTCCGGCGCGACTTGTTGCTGCCAGTCGGCTATCTGGCTCCAGGTCCTAGTATCCAGAATGTGGCCTTTGACGTGCTTAAGGGGCCCGAACCAGCCTAGACGCAGGCGTGTCGCCAAACTGCGCCTGTCCTCGTAATTAGTAACCAGGGCTTTTTCGAGCAGACCCATGCTTAGAAGATTTTGCAGCGCTACACCGTTAGTGCCACCGGCAATATCAATGCCGGCATTGCCTTCAGTCCCGGCCAGCTGTTGTTGAATGATGGCGGCCACACCTTCCGAGTGGTTGAGTAAATCCACGTTGTCGCAGTAGTGGTCAAGAGCCGAATCATTGGTGCCCCAGAGTCTGTCTCTTTTGGGCCTCAATTGGAATTTTTCTTCGCCGCTAAGGCCTTGAAGAAAATATAAGCCTTCCGCGGCTACGCCATCTGCCATAATGGACAGATTATAACATAGACTGGGTATTATTCAAGAGTCGGGGGCGGGGCGGCGGTGTTTTCGGCGGCGCGGATGACGTTTTCGAACAGAGCGCAGACGGTTAGAGGACCGACGCCGCCTTTGGCCGGCGTGATGGTCAGGTCGTCGCGTTCCTCATAAACTTCCGGTGCCACGTCGCCAACTGTTTTGCCGCCTTCGCTGGCAACTCCGGCGTCGACTACTACGGCGTCTTCTTTAAGCATGTCGGGTTTGATCAGACCGGGCACGCCCGTGGCGCTGACCACCACGTCGCCTTTGCGGATTTCACCGGGCACGTCAGCCGTTTCTTTGACCACCACCCGTGGCGTGATACCGGAAGCCAGCAGCATTTTCTCGAACGGTTCGCCGACCAGCTTGCCGCGGCCGACCAGCACGACTTCTTTGCCGGCCAGGTTAACGTTGTAGCCTGATAGCAGCCAAAGCACCGCCAACGGCGTGGCCGGCTCGAATCGCGAACCCGGCACCAGTCCGTCCACATCTTTGGCCGGATCCACCAGGGCTACTATTTCATCAGTTTCACTGGGGTCTTCCAGCGGCAACTGCACGATGATGGCATGCACGCTAGCATCTTTGCTTAACTTGTTAAGTAATCCCCTGACTTCCTTTTGATCGACACGATGAATATCTACGTCAACCAAAATATCAGAACCGTATTGGTGTTTGAGCCGTGTGTAAAGATCGATGACCTTGTTATCCTTGGCTGTCACCACGATGGCCAGCTTAGGCTGAATACCCCGGGCCTGCCGGAGCGAACGAACTTGCTTAGCCTGCCGTTCTTTTATAAAGCCGGCCAGTTCTTTACCGTTGAGCATTCTCATACCAGACAATTGTAACAGATGGGGCCCGCTGTTCGTATATGGCAGTTCAGGAGATTGCTTTAAACACAACGGTTATGCTATGCTCCAAGCAATAACCCCTAAGACAGCAGAGGTCTCACCATGGATGAACAGCCCGCAGCTCCGACAGTAACACCCCCGGTAGAAGCAACCCCGTTCACGGAACCCGCCGCCCCGGCCACGCCTACCGCTCCAACCGCTAGCGCGCTGCCTGGCGCGCCGGACACCTGGCCAGGCGCTTTCGGCGCTTACAAATATTCCAAACAGGCCGTTAAGATCAACGTGGGCACGGTAGTAGTAATATGGTTGGCTGACTTCGTAATCGGTCTGTTATTGGAATGGAAACTAAAGATGCTAGGGCAAGCTATTACATTCCTAATAGGTGGCCTAGCGTTAGTTGCTCTTAATCTGACATTTATTAGCGGAGTGCGAGGACAACGTCTTTCTATGGGCCAAGCCTTAAGTAACGCTTTGCCGCTTTGGCTAAAAATGATCGGTTTAATTATACTGCTGTATCTGTCATTCATCATTAGCGCCCTTCTTCTTATGGTGCCGCTTTTCTTTGTCTGGCCTAGACTAGTTTTGGCCCCGTATTTCCTGGTCGACAAAAAACTAGGCGTCATGGAAGCCTATAAGGCCAGCTGGGCAGCTACAAAAGGCAACGTCGGCAAGGTCTACGGAATCGTTGGCGCCACAATCCTGATGGCACTATTGATGATCACAATAATTGGCATACCTTTCTCGATTTACTTCTTAGTAATGTACGGCGCGGCTTACGCGGTACTCTACGAATACATAAATAAAAAGGCAGGTTCGCCAGTGCCAGTCACTGCTGCCGCACCGGACCCCACAGCTACAGCAGCCGTACCAGGGATGCCGGCTGCCATAGCTCCAGCCGATTCGATTGAGCAAGCTCAACCCGTTGACACGGTTTTGGCGGCGGCGGCCAAACTAGCACAACCTACTACCACGACAATTGAACCAACGGAAGGACCGGTCCAACCCGAGTCCGAACTGCCTAGCGAGACTGCCGAGGGCACCGCACCACCAGCTGAACCACTAAGCCAGCAACCGCCGGAATCCCCTGGCCTGCCGTCCGATCCCCCGAGCCAGCCGCTTTCGCCCATCCAATAGTCCCGAATACTCTTGCCAAAACAGAGGTACTTTGCTAAAGTTTTGGAGTCGCAAGCTAGCAAAGTTTGCCCCACGGGCCAGTAGCTCAGCTGGTTAGAGCACCTGCCTCTTAAGCAGGGTGTCGAGGGTTCGAGTCCCTCCTGGCCCTCCAAGCGTAAGCATTGTACCGTTTGTCTGCTACGTTTCTTTATCAGCGAATACCACGAGACGGGTGGAATAGCTTTTCTGAGCTTGGTTCCAGTCTCCTTGGCAAGTTATAAGGTTAAGGTGGGCTTTGCCGTCGTTGGAACGGAAAACGGCCGGAGCGTAATCATCCGAACCGTACGTTCGGAGTTCGCGTACTACGAAAGTAGTAGTCAGGCCTTTTATGTCTTTGACGTAGAGTTTGTCGCCTTTTTGCAATGTATGCAAATTATCAAAGACTGCTGGTATGTGATTCTTGTAACCGAAGTGTCCATCAATAACGGCGTTGCCGGTTTGGCCTGGGCGCGGCCCCTGGTCGTACCAAGCGGCGTTAGTGGGACCCGCCGATACTCCCAACTCTCCATTTAACGTAACGCCGACGTAGTCGAGAGTGGCGTCAACCTTGATTTTTGGGATTTCCAGACGCGCCGGTAGCCCAACACTTGCTTGCGCTTGTTTTTGGGAACGGGCGGAGTTCTCAGTAAACGCGCCATGGAGAGCCTTGGGCTGCTGGCTGTTGATCTTCACTAAGCCGGCGCTAAAGCCAAGGATAAAGACTGCTGCTGTTAAGGTATAAATAAGCCGCTTTCTAGATAGCTTTGATTTTAGACGGAGCTTGGTTCTTGGCGGTAAATCGGCAAATTGATGATTGAAAGTCGAAGTCAATCGAGTAGAAGCCAGCGAGCCGATGAAGGCAAGCTGTAGTTTGGTCGGGTAGGTTTTATGCGGCAAGAAATCACTAACTAGTTGTTGGCGATTGTTACTCATGCAATAGGGCAAATATACTTGTTAATTATTAGCTTTAGGCAAGTCTGCCCGTTTCCTACGGACCAGGTAGAGCAAATTTAAGACGGTAACCGCTCCAATAATAGGAATGATCATGCTCCGTAAGACGCTACTCCTGTGATTGGGCCCAAGGCCCGTATTGGGCAGCTTCGGCACTGCAGCGGAGGATGAACTGCCGGAAGATGAACCACCACTACTACTGCCGCTGCTGCCACCAGAAGAGGCGCACGTCGGACCTGTAATAGTGTTGCCGTCCAAAGTTACCGTGGCAGCAGATAGACCTAAGAATCGACCATCCAAGGTCGCACCGGTATTCATCGCGTTAACGCCATTTTGCGATATCACAGTTCCTATAAACGAAGTGGTCGTATCAAGGGTCGTGGAGCTGCCGATCCGCCACCATACATTACAGGGATCACCGCCGGTAACGGATGAACCGGGCGAGGTAATGAGTGTTGACACGGTTTTGAAAATCCAGACGCCGGAGCCGACAAGGGTTAGGTTTCCGCTTAGCGAAAAACTGCTGGTAGAACATTTGGCCGTTGACTTCTTTTTCTTCCACGACGTTTTCAAAACCGGTGAAGTCACGACGCTGCCCCAATATTTGACGGGGATCCTGAGCGTTCCGGTCTTCGCCGTTTCCGTCCAATCACTGCTCAAGCCTTAGCTCCCAAGCTTAAGCGGTATAGACTGACGGTCTTTTTTTAGTTATTATGCGGGCATGAAGAAGAATCAGAAGGGATTCGCCCATCTTGGGCTTATCCTGCTGGTAGTAATTGTTCTGGCCGCGATCGGCTTTGTCGGCTGGCGGGTCCTTAATAAAAATAAGAGCGCCGGCAGTCCCAAGACCACGACGTCTAGCTCTACTGCCAGGCCTAAAGTCTCGTCGGTTAAAGTCAATAAGATCGACACGTCTCAGCTGGCGTTCGACCAGGCCGGCGCGCCCACCGACCCCATAGGCGACAGGCGAGGGCCGTTTTACCATGACGTTTACACCGCGACTTCGACTGACGGCATACATTTCACGTCTACGAATAATAAGATCGCGGAGCATGCTTCCGTACCGGACGCTATCAAACTGTCGTCGGGTCAGCTGGTATTTTACGCCGTGGACGGCGCCCAGCGTTCCAGCTCCGGTGCTTTGATGGGGGTTTCGGACGACGGCGGTAAGACCTGGAAGCTCGGTTCCCTGCAGCTTAGCGGCGGCGGGCAAGGCGGCATGGCCGATCCGCAAGTTGTCATGGCCGACAACGGCCAGCTCAGGATTTATTACACCACCTTCCCCGGTGGGCCGCCAGCGCCCGGACAACCGCCCGGCGGTTCCGGACCGAACATAATTGACAGCGCCGTCAGCAGTGACGGCATCCACTTCACCAAAGAGCCCGGCGATCGCATTGCCCGCGACCAGATTACCGACCCCGACATTGTTAAAATCGGCAACACCTGGTTCATGTACCTGGCGCAAGGCCCGGAACAGATTTACGCCACCTCCCCGGCCGGCAACGGCAGCTTCACCTACCAAGGCGTGATTCGCAGCGGCGGCTCAGTGTCCAAGACGCTGGCCGTGGGCAGCGGCCAGTACCGCCAGTTCTACTGCAACCAGAACGAAATCCAGAGCCAGACCAGTACCGACGGCATCAACTGGAGCGGCACTGCCACCAGTCTGACCAACAGCGGCAGCGGCATGATCTGCGACCCCTCGCCCGTCCAGCTCGGCCCCAGCAGCTGGCTGATGGTCTACAAGCTGGCCAATTAAGTTTCACTTGGCACCGGCAGCCCGGCGCAGCTTAGCCTTCTTCGCCTTCGGCCGTGATCAGATCTTTCATTGTTTCGGACTGCGGGGGAAAGCCTTTCAGGGCTATTATTGTCGGCAAGACGGCGGAAATTATGACGCCTGTGATTAATATAGAGAACTGGCCGGTAGTAATGATGTGGTGCTGCAGGCCGTAAAGCGACGAGATCGTGCCGAAGGTCAGTCCGGTGCTCATCAAGAGCGTGGTGAACATGGCGTTTTTCTCGTGGTATTTCGCAGCGAACGGCCAAACGCCCACGAACTTTGTGACCAGCTTTACCGCAACAAATATAGCCAGTATTCCAATGCCTGCCCACACATCTTTAAGGTTGACGTTCAGTCCTCCCTGGAAGAAAAAGAAAGGCGTCACCATAGCAAAAGCGATTGTCCGCAGCTTCTTGCGGATCTCCGGGTTCCGCAGCAGAAAGTTAGACAGCAACAGCCCCAGGAAGAAAATCGGCAGCCCCGGCTGGTTGTTGCCGGCATTTCCAAGCCATAGCAGGATGAAGATCGTCAAGAAAATAAATTTTATCTCCGGCTCAACCACCTTATTGCCATAGCGGGAGACTATAAGCGGCACGATTTTTGGAAAGGCGAACAGCGCGATCACGGAGGCGATCCCAAAAAACAGCGTGTACCAGTTAAATGATAGGAATAGAAGAGTCAGGAATATAGCCGTGGATGCGTCTTCTACGAAAGTCGCCGCCATTAGCCGTTTGCCATACCTGGTCTGGGATAAGCCGGTTTCCACCACTACCGCGTAAACCACGGCTAATGATGTCGTTGACAAGGCCAAGGCCGCGATTTTGGAAGCTCCGAACGACCAATGGAAACCATAATACGCCAGCAAAAACTCGCCGATGAAAGGCACAAGGAACGACATGCCGCCGATAAGCGCCGATTCCAGCCAATGCTTCTTGAATAAACGCGTGTCGACTTCCGTTCCGGCCTGGAAGGTCAGGTACATTCCGCCGAAAGACGCCAAAAATGCGATCCACGAAACGTGCGTTGGCACACCTAAAAAATTACCCGCCAACACACCGAAAGTAATCTCAATGATGGCCGCTGCCAGGCCAAACCGGATTGAGATCAAGCTCGCTAAAAACACCAGCCCGAATAAAATACTGGCGATCAGAAATGTGGCCATAAAGTAACTCCTACCTCTGTTATTTTGTCATTGATCGGTAGAAGCTATCAGCTGCTTATCTCAGCGGTTTTAGCGAGCCTCATCGCTATATTTAGTTTTGATTATAGCATCATGCTTAGGTTTTGCGATGAACTGGCAGTCGTTATTTAACATGTGGCAATGGACGACTTTCGCAAATTATCGATTTCGGTTGCTACAGCGTCTACGATGGCCTTCCAATGCCACTTATGCCCGTGTTATGATTGGTTTATGAACCATGCTCTACTAGGCCAGATAGCCGGAGTGATGGCAATAGCGCAGGTAATTCCTTATTTAATTAGTATATTCCGCGGCCACACCAAACCTGAGCGAACAACCTACCTTATATGGTTAATTTTAGAAGCAGTCACGGTAAGCAGTTATATTGCTGTCGGGGCACGCACTACCATATGGACCGGCATAGCTTATACTTTTACCGCGTTAATCATATTTATTCTTTCTATTAAACATGGCATGGGCGGCTTCAGCACGTTCGACATTATCTGCTTCCTACTTGCTATGGCCGGAATTGCTCTATGGCTTAGTACCAGCGACGCTTTGCTGACGCTCTATTTTAGTACGTCGGTTTCGTTTATAGCTTACTTGCCTACAATTAAAAAAGCCTACTTCCTTCCGGAGACGGAGAACGCTTTTTCCTGGGCGATGACATTTTGCACTGCTTTAGTTAACGTATGCGCCCTGACCAGCCTAAGGCTAAGCATAGCGCTTCCGCCCGTGATGGGAGTTTTTACTTCCGGAACAGTAGCATATCTACTTTTGTTTCACCATGCGCACAATAAACTGGCCCGGCGCAAAAAGAGTCCCAGAGTTCACGGCTTTCTCAGCCATCCCCTATTTGCGAAGTAATGCCACATGATGGCATGATTCTAGTATGTATAATACAGTTATGAGAAAGTTAGTCGGTGTCGTTCTTATCCTTGGTTTTTTGGTCGTTGATTTTCTGTTCTTTCATGACGCCTTCAAGCCGGGAGAAGTTATAACTCTTCCCCAATACCTCACCGGCATTTTGAGCATTCCTGTTTTCGTTATATCTGTGCAGACTTTGCTCAAGAACCCTAAAAACTTTTAGCCTTTGGTTATTTGAGGTTTTTGAGTTCTTGCCTGGCTTGGTTTAGAACGCGCAGCCTTTCTTGTGAGAGGTTTTTACCGGCGCGGTTAATGTAGAAATTGAGCATCGACATGGCGGAGGCGTGGGCCGAACTTTTGCGGCGCGTGCTGGCATCAGCGGATTGCCTGAGTGACCGCGCTATGCGTTTGGGGTCGTCCCAGGTAAAGACGCCCTTTTCCAGATCCAGGGCGTTGCTTTTGGTGGTTACCTTGTGCGACCAACGATTTGTCATATTTACATGATACCCCTTGGGTATATACTGCAAGTATGATTTTGAGGGTTCAACGAGTGCGGCATCGGGCATGGGGTAAGTGATGTTTTTGGTGCACGCCCTCAAGCTGGCTGGCGGCATGGGCTGGGAGATTTTGTGGCCGTTAGTGCTGGGCTTTGGCCTGTCGGCGGCCATCCAAGCCGTGGTTTCGCGCCGGCAAATGAGCCGGCTGTTGCCGGATGACCGGTCGCGGACGCTGGCCCTGGCCACGGCGCTGGGAACGGCCTCGTCTTCGTGTTCTTATGCCGCGGTGGCGATTGCTCGCTCGGTGTTTCGCAAGGGCGCCGACTTCACCGCGGCTATGGCTTTTGAGATAGCCAGTACCAATCTGGTTATCGAGCTGGGTTTAATAATGTGGCTGTTGCTGGGCTGGCAGTTCACGCTGGCGGAGTTTATCGGCGGTCCGATAATGATTATATTTTTGGCGATTTTGTTCCGGCGATTTTTGACGCCGCGGCTGGTGACGGCCGCGCGGGCCCAGGCCGAAAAAGGCCTGGCCGGCCGTATGGAAGGCCATGCCGCCATGGATGACATGGCCGTGCGTGGGGACGCGCCACTACTAAACAAATTGCTGTCACGCCAAGGCCGGACGGCCACCAGCCACTTTTTCGTCATGGATTGGGCCAGCGTTTGGACGGATATAATCTTGGGGCTGCTGATCGCCGGCGCCATCGCGGCCTGGGTGCCAATGAGTTTCTTTGAAAAGTTTTTCTTCACCACCCACCCGCTGGTATCAGTGATTTGGGGACCGCTGGTCGGGCCGCTGCTCTCCGTGGTTTCGTTCGTTTGCAGTGTCGGTAACGTGCCGCTGGCGGCCGTGCTCTGGAATGGTGGCATTAGTTTCGGCGGCGTTATCAGCTTTATCTTCGCCGACCTGATCATCTTGCCGATCGTGAATATTTACCGCAAATATTATGGCTGGAAGATGGCTGGCTTCCTGTTCGCCACGTTTTACGCGGCCATGGTCGGCGCCGGTTACGTTATCGAGGGGCTGTTCGCCCTGCTCCACCTGACACCGCACGTCCGCAACGCCACGGTGCTGGAAGCCGCTTTGCGCTGGAATTACACCACGGTCTTGAACATCATTTTCTTAGTCATCGCCGCCGCTCTGGTCTGGCGGTTCCTGCGCACCGGTGGCCCGATGATGCTCCGCATGATGAACCGACCACCGACCACCCACGAGCATCATCATTAACTTTTGACGTAGCGGGCGTAGGTGAAGTGAAAGCCGTTCTGCTCGCACGGTTCGCTCTGCTCGGCCAGCTTGTAAGCGGAGTCGTACTCCGGGAAAAACCGATCGCAGCCGAAATCGGCGTCAATCAGCGTGAGATAAAGTTCATCGGCCCGGCCGGCCCGCATCACCTCTTCGAAGACCTGGGAACCGCCGGATACCCAGAGATCCTTGTCGCCCCATTCAGCCAAAAGTTTGGTCAGGTCATTGACCACCACAGCGCCTTTGATGGGCGTCGGGTCGTGAGTCAGAATGTAGTTGTGCCGGTCCTTGAGCGGTCCGCTGTAGGTGCCGCGAAAAGTCACGCCGCCGGTTAAGACATGGCCGCCAAAAGTTTTGGTCTGATCAGTGAAAAACTGTTCATCCTCTGGAATATTCCACGGCATATAACCGTGTTTGGCTATTCCCCGCTTACGATCAATGGCTGCTATCAAACGTATCATGCTAGAGATTTATTATTTCTTATTTGGCTCAGCAAGTAAAACGATCCGGTTACAATACAAACTTCCTCCGGGCCGGACAAAAGAGCCTTGAAAGCGGCTTGCTGGTCGGTAATAGTTTCAACATTGTTTGATCCCGCCGCCTTGAAAGTTTCTGCCAGCACAATCGGATCTATGGATACGACCGGCAGATCCTGGGTGGTATTAAAAGTAGTCGCGATGACCCGGCTGGCCAGCGGTACCAGCAAACGGGCTACTTCCCGATACTCTTTGCCTGTCTTGAGCGACAGCAAAATCGCCGGCTTGACGCCTGGATAAAGCCGCTGAAAGCTGTCGATGAAAGCTGTCATTTTTTGAGCGTTATGGGCGCCATCCATTATTAGGGTCTTGCCGCCTAGACGCCGGATTTCCATTCGCCCTGGAACGTTTATTTGCCGCGTTTGAGCTAATACCTGGCTTGTTAAGCGTGGCAGCTTGTCTCTTCGCCGCAGATATTCGTAAACCTTATACGCCAGCTGCCAGTTGCGCCATTGGTAAGCCGGCAGCTCGCTCTTCGACTGCGCCGGCACGTCCGCGACGCGCATAGTCGCGTGATGCTGTTTGACCCACCCTTCGATAACAGTCTGGACAGCGGCCGGTTGCCGGTACATAAAAACCTGGTTCCGATCATGGACGATACCGACTTTTTGGGCGGCGATTTCCGGCAAGGTCTTGCCCAAGATATGTTGATGGTCAAGACCGATATCCGTGATAATACAGACCTTGTCTGGCCGCGTGGTCACATTGGTAGCATCGTACAAACCGCCCATGCCTGTTTCGACCACGGCGTAATCGACGCCCTGACGGGCAAAAACCCAAATCGCGAAGGCGTAAAGCAGCTCAAAGTATGATGGCTGCTGTTCGGCTCGCTCCACAATGTCCAGAAAATCGCCAAGTTGCGCGCAGAACTCCGCCTCACTCAGCGGCTGACCGTTAAGCTGCACTCTTTCGGTGACGCTATCAACGTGCGGCGAAACCGTCAAACCTACCTGCTGGCCAGCGGCCTGCAGCAACGCCGCCATGTAGTAAGCCGTCGATGTCTTGCCGCTGGTGCCGGCTATATGGATTATCTTAAGCTGGTCTTGCGGATTACCCAGCAATTTCATCAGCGGGCGGATCCGGGCCAGCGTGGTATCTTTGCCGGTGAGCTGCTTGACTAGAGGCACGAACGGCCGGAGTGCCGCTTCTGCTTCTTTAAGATTTTTGATGGTCACTATCGTCTCCCCTGCTTCTCTGATAAGATCAGTATACGACAACTCGCGCGCCCATGGTTTGTTTACGTAAGGTTTCTACGTCCTTGTATACCTGCTATACTGTTACGTAACATGAACTCAAAAACAAAACTTTATAGTGAGCTTAAACCTCGGGCCGTAGAGCTCCGCAGGCAAGGTAAAATGTATTCTGAAATATGCAATGAACTTGGGCATATCCCAAAAGGCACGTTATCAAATTGGCTCAAAAGCATTGAACTAACCAACAGACAACATGAACGCATTCAAAAAATAATGGCGAAGAATGGCTTAGCGGGTCGGCAAATTGGTGCCCAAAGAAATCATCAAAATCGGCTTAAAAGATTAGCAAGGATTAAACAGACTGCTGAAGACGAATATAAACATTGCCTCAAGGACCCTCTTTTCTTAGCTGGGCTACTGCTCTATCTGGCAGAGGGTTCGAAAAAGACGGAGCGGTTCGAATTTATGAATTCAGACCCTAAATTGATGAAATGCATGGTTCTTTGGACAATGAAAAATGGCAAGCAAAATCTAGAAAGTTTGCGCTTCCGGCTTTACATACACGAGTTATACGCACATGAGAAGTGTGAGGATTTCTGGATCAAAGAATTGAAAGTAGAACCAGAACAATTTTTGAAAACCGTTTACAAGCCTACTGGTCGTATCTATAAGAAAAATCCGCTTTATAAAGGATGTTTGAGGCTTGAGGTAGCAGGAAGTGAGTTATACTGGAAGACGATGGCATGGAGAGATTGCTTTTATGCCGCCTTGCTTTAGCGAAAGCTGATTTGCTCCCGTGGTGAAATGGATATCACGATAGTCTTCGGAACTATTGTTGGGGGTTCGAGTCCCTCCGGGAGTACCATCAAGGATTTATCGGTGTTTTTTAAGGTAAATAGCTCATTTATCCCTGTTATTTTGCTAATGTCGGCGGTTCCAGAAACTATGTCCTCATAGGTCGGTGGCTTATTAAAAATAACCCCTAAAAAGTTAGCTCGTTTGATCGGATCAATCTGTTTTAGCAGTAAGTAATCAAGGTTTTGCAGAAAATACTTTAGGCTCTTAATGACAACCGTAAAGTCTACTGGCTCATTAGTTTGTTTTTGTTCTTTCTCATTTTCCAGTTCGGTTATTTCCGCCTCTATTTTCATGAGATCCTCCTCTAAATATTTAATAGCCGACTCGCTGTTGAGCAGCTTGATTTTATCGACCGTGGCTCTGGCTTGAGCCTGCAGCGTACTTATACGTTGATCTATGCTTACCTCCTCATCTTTAGTGCCCTCTTGGCGTTTATTCCATACAGTCTCAACTGCACTGACCAAATTATCTATATGATCCTGCGAGAATGTAATCTCATGGACAAAATTAGCAACTGCCCCTTCCAGGTCGGCCTTGGGAACACGGAAATAGTGACCTCGCTTATTGCAGTGGTAGGCTGGATAATACTTGCCGTGTCGGCCACGTGTCGAGCTTCCGTAAAGTGGTTTGAGGCAGCCCGGACACATAATGATCTTTCTATAAGGGAAGTCGGGATTGTGCGTTCCTTTCGGCACCTCGAGTTTCGCTGATCGTTTGGTAAGACTCACAATCCCGTTTTGTTCACTCAGTGTTAACTTACCGCGATTAGCAGTATTAAATGTCTCAAATGATACAAGCCCATCAAACTGACACTTTATCGGTTTATGCTCCGTCCATTTCTCACATATCACGCCAGCATAGATGGGGTTCTGCATATATGTCCAGAGACGCTTGAGAGTCAGTTTGTTGCCGCCACGTTTCGCAACAATTTTAGTCTTATCGTGACTTTCACGGCGATTGTATGAACGCGAGACATAGCCGAGCTTATTAATCTCATCAACTATTTGGGCATCGCTGAGAGTGCCGCGGCAGCGTAACTCAAACATCTTTTGTATAAACATTGCCTCGATTTCATGCGGTTTTAATATGCAACGCTTGCCATTGCCCGTGTCGATCTTGGCACTTTCGTATCCATACGGCGGCTGACGCATCCAATAACCCATACGGGTGTAGCGTACTTCGGCGCCGATCATCCG
>DATKRL010000030.1:0-35234 GCA_035532255.1 Candidatus Dormiibacterota bacterium
CATCCACTTCTTCAAGGATAGTTATTTTAACGATAGCGAATTCTTTGAGAGCGCCTTGGGCGGCCGTCCTTTCTTCCGACCCATCGAAGAAGACGGCCTACACCTGTCCGGCGCCCGGTCAAGCGTTGTCCGGGCCGTAGCGGAGCACGCCAGATTGGCTCTCGAACTGCGTGAACAGAACGCCGGTCGGGCCGAAATAGCCGATGCCCTGGACACGCCCATCTTGACCGGGGCTGGCGATATTTAAGCAAGCTAGAGTTTCTTTTTGATGTCGGCGATGAGGTCGCGGAGTTCGGCGGCGGTTTCGAACTGGAGGTTGGCGGCCGCCAAGTCCATCTGGGCGGTCAGATCTTTTATCAACGAGCCGTATTCATCCTTGGGGATTTTGTTGAGGTTGAGCTTGGCGCGCTGGGCTTCTTCGGGAAGTTCGGGGCGCATGCCGGCTTCGATGGCGCGGGTGATGCCGGTCGGCGTGATGCCGTGCTTGGTGTTGTAGGCTTTTTGGATTTTGCGGCGGCGGGTGGTCTCGTCCATGGTCTTTTGCATGCTTTTGGTGACGTGATCGGCGTACATGATGACGTGGCCTTCTTCGTGGCGGGCGGCCCGGCCGACGGTTTGGATCAGGGCTTGTTCGCTGCGCAGGAAGCCTTCTTTGTCGGCGTCGAGGATGGCGATCAACGAAACTTCGGGCAAGTCGAGACCTTCCCTTAACAGATTGATTCCGACTATAACGTCATAAACGCCGAGGCGCAGGTCGCGCAGAATATCCGTCCGTTCCAGCGTGTCGATGTCGCTGTGGAGGTAGGCGACTTTGATGTTGAGTTCTTGTAGATATTCGGCCAGGTCTTCGCTCATGCGCTTGGTTAGGGTGGTGACCAGCACACGCTGGCGCTTTTCGACCGTAGCGCGGATTTCGGCGATCAGGTCGTCGATTTGGCCCTCGATAGGCCGGACTTCTATAGGCGGGTCGAGCAGGCCGGTCGGGCGAATGACCTGCTGGGCCGGTTCCGGGCTCCTGGACAGCTCGTACTCGGCCGGCGTGGCGCTGACATAAACCGTTTGGTTGATGTGCCGCTCGAACTCAGTGAAAGTCAGTGGCCGGTTATCCAGCGCGCTCGGTAGGCGGAAACCGTGTTCCACCAACACCTCCTTGCGGGCCCGGTCGCCATTGTACATACCGCGAACCTGCGGAATGGTCATATGTGACTCGTCGATGAACATCAGGTAATTGTCAGGGAAATAATCCAGTAAGGTGGCCGGCTGTTCGCCGGGCTCACGGTTGGTCAGATATCTTGAATAGTTCTCGATGCCTTTTACGAAACCGGTTTGCTCCAGCATTTCCAGATCAAAACGGGTGCGTTGTTCCAGGCGCTGAGCCTCCAGCAACTTACCCTCTTTCTTGAATTGGGCCAGACGCTCGGCCAGCTCCTGCTCAATGTGGCCTAGCGCGACTTTTAGCTTATCTTGCGGCGTAACGTAGTGGCTGCCAGGGAAAATTTTGTACTCCTCGAGTTTGCTTAGGATCTCCCCTGTCAGCGGGTCGACTTTGGTGATACGTTCCACCTCGTCGCCAAAGAATTCAATCCTATAGGCCAACTCCTCACCGGCCGGGAAAACGTCTACCACGTCGCCACGCACGCGGAAAGTACTACGGTGGAAATCGATGTCGTTACGCTGATACTGGATGTCGGTCAGCTGGCGCAGCAGCTTGTCACGGACTTTGCGCTCGCCGACCTTGACGGGGATCGACAGGCCGCTGTAATCCTCGACCGAGCCAATGCCGTAAATACACGACACGCTGGCCACGATTATAACGTCCTGGCGGCTCAACAGCGCGTCGGTGGCGGCATGCCGCAGGCGGTCGATTTCTTCGTTGATTTGGCTGTCTTTTTCAATATAAGTGTCGCTGCGCGGAATGTAGGCCTCCGGCTGGTAATAATCGAAGTAACTGACGAAGTAGTGGACGGCATTATCCGGAAAGAAATGCTTGAACTCGGTATACAGCTGCGCCGCCAACGTCTTGTTATGGCTGAGTACCAACGTCGGCTTTTGGATGTTTTGGATGACGTTGGCCATGCTGAAAGTCTTGCCGCTGCCGGTCACGCCAAGCAGCGTCTGATGGTGCAGACCATCCCGCACACCTTTGGTCAACTGCTCAATCGCCGCCGGCTGGTCGCCCGTCGGCCCAAAATTACTCTTAAGTTTGAACTTATTCACTCATCTAGTGTATCAAGCCCTTTTAAAAGTCTCAGCCGGCGTGAGGACGTTGCAAGTCAGAGCGCAGGAACCATTCTTCGTCGTGATCTTTGAGCTGTTTGCGAATATCGGCATACTTTTTATCCAGAATCTCGACTATACGGCTTACCAACCGTTCGGGATCATCGTCACAGACTACCAGATTATCGTCAGGCGGTTCGAGTACTTTCAAAAGTCCGGGAATCTCGTCGGCCGTACCGCCGCTGCCAAGCAAAATGCCGCAAGGCTTATGAGCCTCCAGGGCTGAGGTGAATTCGTGCAGGCTGCCGAAACGCCCACCGATGGTAATTACGGCGTCGCTGGACTGCACGAGGTACAGGTCGCGCCCGACATAGTGCAAACCTGTGAAGTTGATGAAATCGAAGCAGTTGCTGGGCAGGCGGTATTTGCGCAGATGTTCACGGAAGCTGACAGCCGGCGAAAAGCCGATACTCATGCCGCCTGCTTCGTGGGCCCCCATAGCGGCATAATAAGGCAATCCGACTGTCGCGCCGGTGGTCAGAATATGCCCGCTCTTGGCGATAGCCGCGCCAGTGGCCCGGGCTAATTCGGCGGAGCTTTTGACCGTATCGCCAGCCGCCGCGCCGGACACGCAAATTGAATACCGCAACCGGCCGGTCTTGGGGTCCGTGGGCGTCATACAATATTCTCCTGCGTCATGCGGCCACCAACTCCTCGGCCAGCTCGGGCTGTAATTGGCTCATCACCGTCTGTTCGACCGATTCGTGTTTCAAGTAGCGCAACATCAGCTCGTGCCACAGCGAGCGCTGGAAATAATGGATAATCCGACATTCGAATGGCAGCTCGTTGCAGTAGTTAAGCGCCGCGTCGACCACGTTGAGTGACACCGGCTGGCGGTCATGGAGCAAAGCCAAGTGAGCGCTCTGCCGCCAAAAATCGAAACAAGGCTCGATGGCGCTCAGCGTCTCTTCTATGGGATGCCAGGCTATGTCTTCGAGCCGCAGGTGCGGCTCAAGCACTTCGTCTTGAACGTGGTGAACCAATTGGGCGTAATAACGCTGGACCAGGTGCCAGGGTACGGGCTGGTCGAGCAAGCGTGAGTTCAGGCGCGGCTCATCGCCGACAATGGTTTGCACCAGGTTGCCGAAGTCGGGCCGAACTTGGCAGAGTTTGAGGAACGTACCGGCGACGCGGATTTCGTTCAGCTCGTGCAGCGCCAACGCCAGACTGGCCGTTGTGCTACCGGCCGGCGCTTTATCCGACAGGGGCAGGAACACCAGGGCACCCAGTTCTTTGAGACATAAAATATTGTGCCGGGTATGGCTGACAGTGTCCTGGGCCAGTTCCTTCCAGCGTTTGGAATCCGGCTGCACCAAACTGATTGAGCGGTCTTCAAAATCACTTGGACCGAGGTGCTTATAGCTTTCCAGTAGGCGTTGCCGCCAAGTGGCGCTTTCGCTCAGCCAAGCCGCCGCCATGATAGAAATCGGCGGTTCGTGTTTGAGCATAGAGTCCAACGAGCGGTAGCCCAAGTGCTTCATGGCTTTCTTGGGCGGCACGGATTTGATAATTGATTTTAGCGCGCTGGTTTTGAGCGCGAAACAGCGTTTGGAATCCGGCAGTTCCTTGAGCGCGTGGATCATACCGGCTACCACCTCGGCCTCAGCCGAAACATGGGTGGCGGCCCGTGTCCTAAGAGTCCTGGTTAGGCGGGCGTCGTCGGCTTTAATACGTTCTTGTAGGGCGTGATAAAGTTCTTTGGCTGTGGTGTCACGCGGATCAAGGCCCAATTGCTTAAGTTTGGCCTGGGTCTGGCGCAGCACTTCCGCGGTAAGGCGAATGTCGGCATTGGGAGCGCCGTTGGCGGATTCCAGGTTTTGTAAGCCAAGCCGAAAGGATGGCTCCGGTGCCTGGAGTGATTCTGACAAGAAACGGGTCATAGCTGTTTCCCGCCCCTGTTATTTTTATGTTTTCTCATGGTTTGCCCCGTATTTACAGATTACCATAAGCGCCGCTGGAAAACCACTGAAAGACGCCTATTCCAGGCGGGACGGGTGGTACCACTCCGGTGCCTGGGCCAGCCAGTGTTCGAGGGCATGCTGGGTCAGCAGACCGGCCTGGGCGCCGACTTTTTGGACCACGCTCATGGAGTTGACCGGCGCCCAGCGCAAGGCGTCTTCGAGGTTTCTGCCTTTGATCAGCGCCGCTACGAAAGTCGAGGCGAAGGCATCGCCTGCACCGGTACGGTCCAGCGGCGGTGCCGGATCGGGATACAACGGCATCGAGAAACGGTTATCGCCGTCCGAGGCGTAGGCACCTTGCGGCCCGTCGGTGATGACGACGATTTTAGGCCCCAGCGCGTGCAAATGATTGATCAGGTCATGAATATCTTCGTGGTTGCCACCGCCGACGGTGACGGCCTCTTCCCTGTTCAGAACCAGCACCTCGGTGCGGCCATAAATCCTATGCAGCCGCTCGGCGCCAGCTTCCATCTGGAAAGTCGCCGGCTGGAAAGCCAATTTGACCTCCGGATTATCATCCAGCCAATCAGCTACCTGGTCATGGTACTCAAGCGCATGTTCGCTAACCGAGCTAAAGTAGACCCACTTGGGGATTTCGGCCGGCCTAAGATGCGGCCAGTGGTAGTCGTATTCCTCGTGTTTGATCAGGATGGTGCGCTCCTCTTTGTACCAGAGCACATAGTGGTAGTTGCTCTTTTTGCCGGGGTTGATACGCACAAAACGGGTATCAACATGGTTCTTATCGAGCGCTTTGATCATGTCGCGGCCATGCGTGTCAGCTCCAACGTTGGTAACGAACGCGCTATTGAGGCCCAACCGGGCGCAGGCCACGGCGGCATTGCTAGCATTACCGACCGCCTCGACGACTTCGACATGGTCAAAAGGAATCTTGGTGCCGAATGGAATAGCCAGCCACTTACCTTGGTCATTCTCGTAGGTGACCGCCTGGTCATCGAACATCTTAATAAAAGCGTCGGTAACAATATCCCCAATACTGATTACATCCGGCTGTTCGGCCACTTTATTTACCCTTCTTGCAATAGATAATGTTTATGCTTCCAGTGTAGCATATTTGACGTAGTGTGATATAATATTCTATAATACTCATAAAGTTAAGAGAAATTAAGAAGTATGGCTGATCAAAAGCCGGAACATCGCTTTATTAACTATCAGCCGCCACCGGTCACTGAGATATTAGACCCAGACTTTAGGCAGGCATTTATCGACCAAAAGCTCGCGAACATAGCTAACGGCATAAAGGCCACTCTGCTGCGAGACAACACCGCCGAGGAATTCGTGCGGGGAGAGACGCCCCTCTGCGCGCAGTATGAATGCGCCGGACTGGCTTTCCTGTACGGTATTGAGCTCGACGAGAACACGCCTCAACACGATCTGGAAATAGTGAGCCGACCAATCTTTGAACACGTGATCAAGGGAATAGGTAGCGCGCTTCAGGAAAAACGCTTAAACGGCCGCTTAATGACAGGGTTTGACTATGATTTTGACAAATACGAGCCCTCTATACTCAGGGTCGTTGTGTCGG
Source organism: Candidatus Dormiibacterota bacterium (assembly GCA_035532255.1). GTDB lineage: Bacteria > Patescibacteriota > Saccharimonadia > Saccharimonadales > UBA4665 > DATKRL01. The sequence continues at coordinate 5,782 of DATKRL010000030.1, forward strand.
CTAGGCCGCCAGAAGAGTAGTTTACTTTTTATCTAGAAGGGCGTGGGCGGCCAGGCGTATATGTTTGGCGGTCAGGCCGAAGTGTTCGAGCAGTTGGTCCGGCGCGCCGGATTCGCCGAACCGGTCACGCATACCTACGCGCTTAATCGGAGTTGGCAGCTCTTCTGCCAGCAGTTCGGCGATAGCACCGCCGAGACCGCCGATGATTTGGCCCTCCTCGGCGGTCACGACGGCGCCGGTTTTGCGCACGCTTTTAAGGATCGTTTCCTTGTCGAGCGGTTTAACCGTCGGAACGTGTAAGACTTCGGCATCGATGCCGTCTTTGTACATCATCTCGGCGGCGACTAGCGCCTGGTAGGTCATGGTTCCGGTGGCGATCAGCGTAATATCGGCGCCAGGCGCGAAAACGTAAGCCTTACCGATCTCAAAAGGTGTCTTGTCGGTCGTGATAATCGGCGTCGCCTCGCGGGCCAGCCGGAGGTAATTCGGCCGCTTGTCAACCGCCATGGCCAGTGTGGCCTTAGCTGCTTCGACGCTGTCACAGGGCGCGATGACGACCATATTGGGCAGCACCCTCATTAGCGCCAGGTCTTCCAGCGCTTGGTGCGTGGCCCCGTCCGGGCCAACACTGACGCCGGCGTGGCTGCCGGCGATTTTGACCGGCCGGTCGTTGAGACAAATCGTGGTGCGGATCTGTTCCCAGTTGCGCCCGGGGCTGAATGCGGCATACGACGACACAAAGGGAATCTTGCCCATGGCGGCCAGCCCCGCTCCGGTAGTTACTAAATTTTGCTCGGCTACACCGATCTCAATAAACCGCGCCGGGAACTCCTTGGCGAACAGGCTCATCTGCGTCGAGTCGGTTAAGTCGGCGCAGGCAGCCACGACGTTATCCCAGCGCTTCCCCGCCTCCAATAGCCCTTTACCGAAACCCTTGCGAATCGGCTCCGACTCCAGCTTGCCTGATAAGTCAGCCAGATGCATGTCACTCATGTTCGCTCCGGATCTTGCCGCCGAGAGTGCGCAGTTCATGCAGAGCTTTGACGGCTTCTTCGTGGTTGGGCGGTTTGCCGTGCCAACGGAAGTCGTATTCCATAAAGTCCACGCCCTTGCCGGGAATGGTGTGGGCGATGATCATAGTTGGTTTTTCGACGATGGCCCGGCCCATAGCGCAGGCGTCGATGACGGCCTCGATGTCATTGCCATCAATCTCTATCACGTGCCAGCCAAAGGCTTGCCACTTGGCATGTAGGTCTTCCAGCGGCATAACTGATTCTGTCGGCCCATCGATCTGAATGTTGTTGCGGTCGGTGATGGCGATTATATTATGAAGTTTGTACTTGGCGGCCAGCATGGCGGCTTCCCAGACATTGCCCTCGTCCTGCTCACCATCGCCCATTACCACATAAACCCAGCGGTGCTGCTGGTTATCCATGCGAAGTCCCAGCGCCATGCCGCAGGCCTGGCTGAGGCCGGAACCGAGCGGGCCGCTAGTGGTTTCCAGACCTGGTAAACGCGTACGTTCCGGATGGCCTTGCAGGCGCGAGCCCAGTTGCCGCAAAGTCATCAATTCCTTGCGATCGAAAAAACCGGCATGCGCCATGGTGGCATATTGCACCGGCACACAGTGGCCATTGCTTAGTAAAAAAATGTCCCGTTCGTCCCAGTCGGGCCGTTTGGGATCATACTTCAAAATGTCAAAATACAGCGCCGTAAAAATATCAGCCTGGCCCAACGGTCCGGCGCTATGGCCGCTGCCGGCATGTTCCAGCATCCGAATGATGTCCTCGCGGATGTCATTGGCGATCGTTTGCAATCGTTCCAGAGATAACTTTTGTCCCATCCTGCTTGTGATTATAACAAACGGGGTTCAATAAGTGAGTTAAGTTTTTCGTAGGCCGCCCGGGGGTCTTCGGCCTTATGAATGAAACCGCCGACGTTCAGGACGTCGATGCCGCCTTCGACCAGCTGGCGGGCATTTTGGTCATTGATGCCGCCGTCCCAGGCGATTTCGATCTGAGGATAGAGCTGTCGGACTTCTCGAACCTTATCGAGCAGGCCGAAGTCGACCGCGCTGCCGCCATGGTGGCCTAGATTGCCGCTAAAAATCATGACGTGGTCAAAGCTGTCCAGAATAGGCTTGACGCCGTTAATAGTGGTGTCTTGCAATACGCCCAGACCGGTTTTGATGCCGGCGTCATGCAGCTTAGCGGCGAAAGCCGCGTGGTCAACTTCGGCCTCGGCGTGGAACACCACCAGATTTGGTTTGAGTTCAACCAGTCGTTCCAGATGGTCGGCTGGACGGCGGTACATGATATGGATATCGGCTACTAGCTCCGGCGGCCACCAGACTTTATCGAGTGGCGGTGAAACGGTTGGCGCGAAGTCGCCATCCATCAGATCAATATGAATCCTTTTGGCGAACTGTTGGACCAATTCCATCTGTGCCCGGTATTCATCCTCGCTAAAGGCCGTGACTGTCGGGCAAATTACTGCCATTTTAGCCTGCCGATTCGTCGAGTTTCTTGATCCGGCGGGCATGGCGCTCAGCGCCGCTGAAAGGTGTGTCCAGCCAAGTGCGAATGGCCTGCTGCATCTCGTCAAGAGCTAGGAAACGGTCGGATAGGCTAAGCACGTTGGCATCGTTGTGCTGGCGCGAGAGTTTGATAATTTCGTAAGGGTCGTCGCTCGTGTTGCCCTCGGCGTCGATGGCGGTTTTGGCTACCACTGGACCGTAAAACAGCGCGCAACGGACGCCCTTTATCCTGTTGGCAGCCATGGCTTCGCCTTGCCCGCTACCGCCCAAGATTATGCCGCGTTCGCACTCGCCGCCAGCCACTGCCCTGGCGGCCGGAAACATAAAATCCGGGTAATCATCCTCTTTGTCAAAGCTCTTCGGTCCGAAGTCGGTGACCTCGTGGCCCAGCGATTCCAAAAACAATTTTAGTTCTCTCAAAGCTTCAAAACCGGCATGGTCGGTCGCGACGGCAATTTTCATAATCTAATAATACAATTATTTGGACTTTTTGAGTAGACGACCAGTGTCGGCAACGACCTCGACCAGACGGTTAGAATAGCCCCACTCGTTGTCGTACCAGGCGACGACTTTGAGCATGGTACCGCCGACGACGGCTGTCAGTTTGAGGTCAACGATGGCCGAATGGCTGTTGCCGATGTAATCGCTGCTGACCAACGGTTCTTCCGTGACGTCCAAAATCCCTTGGTAATACGGTTCTTTGGCGGCTTTAATGAAAGCTTCATTAACTTCTTCGACAGAAACAGCGCGTTTGGTTATGATGACAAAGTCACTGAGTGAAACTACCGGGGTTGGCACACGTACGCTCATGCCGCCGAAGATGCCTTGCAGGGCCGGCATGGCCAGACCGGCAGCAATGCTGGCACCGGTGGTGGTCGGTACGATGTTCTCGGCGGCGTTGCGGGCCTCGCGCAGGTCCTTGGCCGGCGCGTCCTGCAACTTTTGCGAAGCCGTGTAGCTGTGGACGGTGGTCATCATGGCCTTCTCGATACCGAAATTGCTTTCGATGACGGCAGCCACTGGCGTGATGCAGTTAGTCGTGCAGGAGGCGTTGCTGATAATATCGCTGGCGCCGTCCAGCTGGTCTTCGTTGACGCCCAGCACAATAGTAGTGGCGCCTTCGCCCTTGGCCGGCGCGCTGAGGACGACTTTTTTGGCGCCGGCTTTGATGTGAGCCTTAGCCTTGGCCGGATCGACGAAGAAACCGGTTGATTCGATGACCACGTCGATGTCATGTTCTTTCCATGGCAATTTGGCCGGGTCGGTTTGGGCCAGCACCAGGATATGTTTACCGCCGACAATAATGCTGTTGTCATCAAAGTCGACTTTTTTGTCATAAGTCCCGTAGTTGCTGTCGTGCTTGAGTAAATGAGCCAGCGTCTTGGTGTCAGTCAGATCGTTGATGGCCACGATTTCCAGGTCGCCGCGCTCAAACGCCACTTTGAAAGCGTTCCGCCCGATTCGTCCAAAACCATTAATAGCAACTCGTGTTTTCATGCCGTTTCCTTTTACAGTTTATATTTTTAGTGTAACGCTTATGCCTTGGATTGCAAACCTAGCGGTCGACGGTTTGGCCGCTAAATTCCGGCAACGTCAGCAATTCTTCAATGTTGTCGAGGTTCTCGAATATCGAAACACTGTCACCCAGATAACTGGTTCGCTTCATTACTAGATCTTTGAGAGCGCTGAAGTCCACCGGGCGAAGCGTTATCTTTTCGCCGGCGTCAGGCGTGGCGGCCTGCCGGTCGATGACATCCCAGGCCAGCCAGACGTAAACGAACCATTCCATTTTGCGATAAGGCTGCCAAACTCTTACCAGCCGCCAGTTTTTGAAAACGTAGCCGGTTTCTTCCAGAATTTCGCGCCGGGCCGCGGCCTCGACATTCTCGTCGTCCGAATCGACGCGCCCGCCAGGAAAGCTCGTCCGCAACCCCAGATGTGGCTGCTCATCTTCTATGACCAACACCTTATCTTCGTCGACGCAGATGACACTGACCGTATCAGGCCGCTTAAGCATCTCAAACCTGTGTTCGGAGCCATCAAACAACTTCTGCGGCCACTGGTATACGTCAAAGATCATGCCCTCAAATGCCCGCTCCGCCTGATCGGGGATCAGCACCGCATCCTCAGGAATGATCTTTTGCATGGTTATTACTGCTTTTTGTAACGTTCAATGCACTCGGCGATGATCTTTTTGGCGTCTTCAATGTCGCCCCAGCCTAGTACTTTTGTGGTCCCGGGTTTCTTAAGATCTTTAACGTGGTTAAAGTGTTCCTCGATCTTTTGTTGCCAACGACCGCCCAGATCGCGTAAATGCTTGATGCTGTCACCGGTGTTACGGTCATCAGCCGGCACCACTACAATCTTGTCATCCATTTCGCCGCCATCTTCAAATCTCATCAGGCCAACAATCCGGGCCTGCAGCCAAATACCTGTTGGCAAAGGCTCATCACAGACAATTATGGTATCAAGTTCATCGCCATCATCATCCAATGTCTGTGGAATGAACCCGTAATTGCTGGGCTTGGCGTAAATCGACGGTTCGACGCGGTCGAGCACGAAAGCCGCCCGCTTACGATCCCACTCGACTTTCAGGAAACTGCCCTCAGGAATTTCCACGACGGTGTTGACTAGACCATTCTGGTAATCGCCGGGTTCTAGGACTTTGTTGAAATCAGGCACTGTTCGCTCCTTTGATTATCTGAGAGTTATCTGGAAATTATTGTACACTACATTTATGCCTAAACGAGATACCAGGCTGAAGATTGTCGGTCATCGCGGCGCTAAAGGTCTTGCGCCGGAAAATACGATCGCTAGTTTTGAGAAGGCGCTGAAATATCATGTAGACGAGATTGAATTGGACGCAAGGGTCACTAGTAACGGCCAGGTAGTAGTTCATCATGACGGTTTTATAACTGACCCCGCGGGAGACAAGCTAGAGATTGACTCTTATACGTTAGACGAATTGCGCCTTCACAAACCCGATCTGACAACACTCCAAGAAGCTATCACCAAAATCAATCGCCAAGTACCCGTAGTGATAGAGGTCAAACCCGGTGTGCCAACAAAGCCGGTAGCAAGAATAGTCGAGGACTTTATCAAAGAGGGTTGGAGCACTAAAGATTTTTGTCTAGCCTCGCGCAGCATGCCCATACTCAAGGAGCTGCATACCCGATTCCCTGAGATTGAAATTATGGTCATTGATTTCTGGTCCGGCGTTAGAGCAACCTGGCGAGCTAGAAAACTGGGCACACGGCGTATCGGCATGCTGGAGTATGGATTATGGCCTGGGTTTATAGCCAGCATGAAGCGGGGTGGCTATGAGCTATACAGCGCTCCGCCTGGAACTCCGCAAAAAGAACGTTTACTTTCAAAATTCGGCTTGGCCGGACAAACTAACAGCGCTGCTCGGGCACGGCGCTGGGAGCGTTACGGCCTGACCGGAGTAATCACCGACTTCCCCGACCGCTTTACAAAATAGGCTATACTATACTTATGCAAGTGACATTGGACCATACCAAGGATGAGGCGGCCAATATCAGGACATTTTATTTTAGGCCGGAAAAGCCGGTTCACTACACGGCCGGACAGTTTATCGAGCTGACTGTTAAACACCCTAGGCCGGACAAGCGCGGCGCCAAGCGCTGGTTCACACTGTCATCCTCGCCAACGGACGAACTACTTAGCATCACCACCAAGTTCGCCGGCGATAAAAGCAGTTCATTCAAAAAAACGCTGTTTGGACTCAAGTCTGGAGCTACGCTAAACATGAGTGACCCGATGGGCGATTTCGTCCTGCCCAAGCTTATCCAGACACCTCTGGTATTCGTGGCCGGCGGCATCGGCGTCACGCCCTTTCATAGTATTCTGACCTGGCTGACCGCGACTAAGGAACAGCGGCCGATCAAACTGCTTTACGCCGTGCGTAACGAGGATGAAATCGTCTTTCAGGATACCTTCACCAGGGCGGGTATACAGCCTACTATAATCGTCAGCGACCCCTCGCCTGCCTGGGGTGGCGAACGCGGCCGTCTCAGTGACGAGCTGATTCTAGACCTGACCAAGCCTACCGATGATACTTTGGTTTACGTTTCCGGCCCCGAACCGATGGTCGAAGCCCTAGAAAAAGACCTCAAAAAAGCCGGCCTACGAAAGGACCAGTTCGTCGGCGACTTCTTCCCGAATTATGACGCTATTTAGGCAGCTATTGGGAGCGGAGTAACATTGGGCTTGGGACAAACTGCTTCTATGATCATGTCGCCCATTTCCTTCGGGTCTAGCGCGGGTTCCCGGCCGGTCACTTCCCTGGCAGTTTCGTAGAAGTCTGCGGGTTCATCCCGGAGGACTATCTGGATGGCAGTACGGCCAATAGTATCTTGGCCCGTCAGATCAATGATCAGACTGCCGTTTTTTGATTCCGCACGCCCAGTGGCTAAAAGTAAAGCCCCGGCAGTATCGGGCGTTATCATGAGTTTGCTAGAGCCTCGACTTGATTCTTTTGTCATGGCATAAACAATAACATTTAACTTTTAGAAAAGCAAGACTATTGTTAATTCTGTGGTGGGTGGGTGCGGCCTTCGAGGTATTCGCGGATTTTGAGGGCAGCGGTGGCGCCTTCGCCGGCGGCACTGGCGATCTGCATGGTGGCGCTGCTGCGGATATCGCCGGCAGCGAAAACACCTGGCATGTCGGTCTCTAAGTTCTCATCGGTCTTAATGAAGCCTATTTTGTCCAGCTCGATTGGCGTCGACTGCAGGAACTGAGAATTAGGCAGCAGACCGACAAAGACGAAAACGCCGTCGGTCACAAATTCTACCTTTTGGCCCTTGTCCGTGTCCGTACCGATGACCTTGGTGACAAAATTGTCCTTGCCGATAATCTCGTTAGTTGTGGTGCCTAGGTGAACGGTGACTTTGCCGCTGTCGACAAACTGCTGCAACTCATGCTGCAACACGTCGCTAGCCCGGAACTTGGAGCGCACCAACAGATCGATGTGAGTGGCGAAACGGGTCAGGAAAATCGCCTCCTGAACGGCCGAGTTGCCGCCGCCGACCACCACCAGCCGTTTGTCGCGGTAAAAGGCGCCGTCGCAGGTGGCGCAGTAGTGGACGCCGCGGGCGTAGTACTCCTTTTCGCCGGGTACCCCGATCTTCTTATAATCCGAACCGGTAGCGATCAGGACTGCCCGGGCCAGCATATCGCCATCGGTAGTCTCCAGCCGCTTGAGTTTGCCCTCATCGTGGATGGCAGTGACTTCGGCCGGCTCGATGACCGCGCCAAAGCGCTCCGCTTGCTTGCGCATCTCGTCAGACAGCTTCAGCCCTTCGATACCGTCGGCAAAACCCGGATAATTGTCAATCATGTCGGTCACGGCCGCCAGGCCGCCGACCACGCCCCGCTCGAGCAGCAGCGTGTCAATGTCTTCGCGGGTGGTATAAATAGCCGCCGTCAGCGCCGCTGGCCCTGCTCCCACTATGATAACGTCGTGTATCGGAACCTCTTTTTTGTCACTCATTGGCTCTCATTGTACCAGCTCACGCTAGCTGGCAATACAGCAATACTTCCTTGCAATAAATTAAGTTAAGCTACAGCTGGCGCCAATTTCGCTAAGTTGTAGCCTACAATAACTTCCTGGGACTCGTCTTGCATGGTGACAACGGTAACGGGCACGGTCATGGCGCCGGACAGCTGCAGAGCCTCAGCCTGCCGGTGAGGATGTTCATCGAGGTTGATTTCTTCGTAGCTCATACCCTTGGCGCCTAGGTATTTCTTGACCATTTGGCAGTAGCCGCAGGTGTTGGTGGTGAAGATAGTGATGTTTTTGACCATTTCGGTCCCCCTCGTTAAGTGCGTTTGGGTCAGCCGTCCACCCTACCGTGTCTCTCAGTACGGTCCAGCCATTTTCAAACGCGTTTTTTGTTTTTAGTTAATGCTCTAGATCAGAACAATTCTGACTGTATAGATGATTATATATAGCGCTTACAATAAATTCAAGACACTATATATTGTGTTTTTTAATACATTTGCCGCTAACGCTTTACTACTTGGAAATGGAGTGCAACGTGACGTCGAATACCAGATCGGCGTTAGCCGGAATGCCCGATCCCTGCGGCGGATTGGCGCCATAAGCCAGGCCGGCCGGGATCAGCAGGCGGCGGGTGCCGCCGACTTTCATGCCGGGTATACCTTGCGACCAACCGGAGATAACCTGGTTGAGCGGAAAAGTTACCGGCTGGCCGGTGTCCTTGGAACTCTGAAAAATTACACCTGTACTGGCTACGGCACCGGTGTAATCAACGGTCACGCTGGCACCCGGCTGGACAGCGGCGCCCGTACCCGGCACGGTATCGACTTCCTGTAATTGAGGAATGCTTGATAGCGGCGTGAAGTTAGCTAGTTGCGTACCCTGTAGTTTGTCCACTTTATTGGCTCCTTGGTTAGCGGCAGACGACGTGCTGGCGCCGTCCGACGGTTTCTTATTGTTTTGTATAGCCTGGTAAATCACGCCGATGGTCAACGCTGATGATGTTAATAAAAAAAGTCCTGCGAAAAAACCTGCGAAAGCGCGATCTCTTTTTCGTGCCATTTAATCTCCTTCCTTACGTGGGGTAGCCGTTGCCGGCGCTAGTGATGAACAGGTCGTGGGGGTGGCTTTCGCTCAAACTGGCGCTGGTAATGCGGCGCAGGACGGCTGTTTCCCAAAGTTCCGGGATGGTTTTGGCACCAACGTAGTAAAAGCCGGAACGGACGCCCTCGACCATGGTCTGAACAACCGTGTCCAGCGGGCCGCTGCAAGGCACCATGCCTTCAACGCCCTCGGCCACCAGCACGCCCTTGGTCATGAAGCTTTTGCCGTGGAATTCGTCTTCGGAGCTAATCTCTTTGCCGCGCTCCATGGCGCCGATCGAGCCCATGCCACGGTAACCCTTGAACTTGTAGGTTTCCTTGTTTGAGCCGTTCACGATACTGCGGAAACGGGCCGGTACCTGCTCTCTGGTCAGTTCGCTAACCTCACCCGGTGATTCCTCGGTGGCGGCGAACAGGCGGCCCATCATCACCGACGAGGCGCCGGCGGCTAGAGCCTTGGTGATATCGCCGAAGTAGTTGATACCGCCGTCAGCTATAACCGGCACGCCGTGTTGCTTAGCGACTTCAGCCGATTCGATAATGGCCGTCAATTGCGGCACGCCCATGCCTGACACGATGCGAGTGGTGCAAATGGCACCAGGACCCATGCCAACGCGCAAGCCATCGACACCGGCCGTGATTAGGGCCTCAGCCCCTTCAGCGGTGGCGATGTTGCCGGCGATAATGTCAACCTTGTGATGCTTTTTGATGTGTTGAACGGCGTCAATAACGAACTTGGAGAAGCCGTGCGCCGAATCCACGACGATGACGTCCGCGCCGGCGTCGACCAATGCCTGAACACGATCTTCGTAGCCAGGGTTGGAACCGACAGCCGCGCCGACTGGTTGGCCGGCCTTTTTGACCTTAGCGACCTCGGCCGCCTGGTCCTTGATGGTCAGGTTGCGGTGGATGATGCCAATACCACCGGCCTTGCCGAGGGCTATGGCCAGCCGACTCTCTGTCACGGTGTCCATAGGTGAAGAAACCAGGGGTACTTTGAGGCTGATATTACGCGTCAGCGGGCTGCTGAGGTCTATATCAGAACGCGAAAACCCGGCATAGCCGGGCTTCAATAAAACGTCGTCGAAAGTTAATGCGGGTTGAGTATTAAGCTGCATAATCTATTCTAGACCGAAACCACTAGCTTTGTCAAAACGTTTACACCCTGTTGGCGTGGAGCTGGGTCTTGGCGGCTACGGCGGCTTCGTCGAGGAGTTTGTTGACTTCGGCGTCGGTCAGGGTGCGGTCATAGCTGGCGATGGTCAGCCTCAAGGTGACCTGTTTGTGCTTTTGGTTGTCTTCGCGCTGGAAGATGTCGACCGGGCTTAGGCTGGATAGTGTATTCTTCGGCCGGGCTTTGGCCAGCTCGGCGTCGACGAAGTCAAAGAGCTCCTGATAGCTCAGATCAGCTGGAACCTTGAGCGTCATGTCTTGGGTGACCTTGGGGAAACGCGGCAGCGGGGAGTAATTGGTGCCGCCGAGTATTTTTTGCAAAGCCGTAGTGTCCAACTCGAACCCGGCGCAGTAACGCGGCAGTTTGAGAGCCCGAGCCACGCTAGGCTTGAACTCGCCTATGATGCCCAGATAGATGCCGCCCTTAATACTGACCATGGCCGAACGTTTAGGGTCATAAGGTTTGGTCACCTCGTACTGCAGCGAAGATTCGCTGGGCGGCTTGAATTCTAGCGGCACGCCTGCCAGTTCGGTCAGATATTTGCGAGCTTGGTAATAGGCGCTGCCACGCTTTTTGAGCTTGTCGGCCGCGGCCACCACCAGTCCGGTGAACTCGTATTCGCCGGGCAGGTCGTCTTGGGCCGGTAGGTCCTGACCATGGACTTTGCCGATCTCGAACAGGGCGAACTCGTCGTAACCGGCCTTGATGTTGGCGTGCACCTTGTCGAGCAGGCTGGGCATCAGGCTCATGCGGTAGTATTGCAGGTCGGGACTTAGGGCGTTGGCCACCTGGAAGGCCTTGGCCCGGTCCTGGCCGACTTTATCCAGCAGGTTGCCGTGAACAAAACTGTAAGTTAGGACCTCGTTAGCGCCGGCTTTGGCCAACCGGGCGCGGATGGCGTCTTTGGCTTCCAGCAATTGATCCTTGGCCGCGGGCGTGATGGTCCGTTTTGGTAAGTCCAGCGGCAAATGGTCGTAGCCGTACAGGCGGCCGACTTCTTCAACCACATCTTCTGGAATCTCGATATCGGTGCGCCAGAAAGGCGCCGCGACCGTTAGGTTGTCACCGTCGCGATGAACCTGGAACTCAACGTTTTCCAGCAGCTTTTTCATCTCAGAGGCGGTCAGGTTTTCGCCCAGGCGCCGGTTGATAAAATCGGCTGAGACCTTGACGGGCGGGAAAGGCTTGATGCCGTGCTTGTCGTCAATCACCGGGCTGGCAACCTTGCCGCCGGCTGCCATGCGGATTTCTTCGGTGATTTTGGCCAATACGGCCAGGCACTGTAAGGGGCTTTGGCCCTTGGTGAAACGGGTCACAGCGTCAGTGAACAGGCCGTGCGCCATCGAGGTGCGGCGAATTGAGTACATGTCGAAGTTGGCACATTCCAAGATGATGTTTTTGGTGCTCTCATCGACTTCGGTTTCGGCACCGCCCATGACGCCGCCGACCCCGATCAATTGCCGGTCGGTGGCAATCATGATGGCTTCAGCGCGCGGCTCGATCTCTTTGCCATTGAGTAGTTTGAGTTTCTCACCTGTACGCGGGTTACGAATAATTATGGTCGCGCCGTCACCGTCGCTAAGCGCTTTGATCTTGTCGTAATCATAAGCGTGCAGCGGCTGGCCGGTCTCCAGCATAAAGAAGTTGGCGTAATCAACGATGTTGTTGATAGATTTTTGGCCGACTTTGGCCAGTTCGACCTGCAGCCAGACCGGGCTCGGCCCAACCTGTACGTCTCGCAAGATAATGGCCGTGAAGCGCGGGACATCCTTAGGCAGTTCGTTTTTGATCTCAAGCTTGAGCTCATCAGCTTCGACACCAGGAAATTTGGGCTCCGGCATGTACCAATCGGGGCTTTTGAACGGCATCCCCTGTATGCCGGCCAGCTCGCGCGCCACGCCGAGGAAGCCGAAGCAGTCCGGCCTATGGGTGAACATCTTATTTTCGATGTCCAGCACGACGTCATCTTTGAGTTCAAAGGTCTTGGCAAAATCCGTGCCGGGCTTGTGCTCACCGTCAATTTCCAAGATACCGCTATGGCTGTCACCGAGCGCCAGTTCTTTGGGTGAAGCCAGCATACCGTTGCTTTTGTGGCCGCGGATTTCGCGGGCCTCTAACATGAATGGCTCTTTGTCGGCCGTCTCCGGAACCGTCACGCCCGGCGGCAGCCAAGCTACGGTCAAGCCTTGGCGACAATTCGGCGCGCCGCAAACCACCTGCACCAGACCGTCCTTGTCACGCTCAACTTCTTTCGCCGCGCCGCCGTCATCAATCAGGCAAAGGCTTAGCTTGTCAGCGTTGGGGTGTTTTTCGCAGGACACAACTTTGGCGATAACGATTCCCTGATACTTGCGGCCTAAATCAATAATCTCCTCGACCGCTCCCAGCTGCGCCCCAATTTTCTCAATCAGTTTATCAACACTGATAGCCGCTACATTATCGGCGCAACCATAACGCTTATTCATACCCAGAATCGTATTCAGGCTAACTTTCATGCGAATTGCCTCAAGAAATCTAAGCGGGCCGAGTGGAAATGACGGACGTCTTCGACGCCGTACTTCATCATCACCAGGCGGTCGATGCCGCCGCCCCAGGCAAAACCGGTGTATTCGTTGGCGTCGATGCCGGCCTCATGCAGCACGTTGGGGTGGATCATGCCGCAGCCCAGCAGTTCGATCCAGCCGGATTGCGAACAGATATTACAGCCCTTTTTGTCGCAGAACGGACAGCTCAGCGCGAACTCGAACGACGGCTCGGTAAATGGGAAATAAAACGGCTGGGTTTTGACCTCCAGCTCTTTGCCGTAATACTCCTGCAAAAAGGTCTTGAGGGTGGCAATCAGGTGACCGGCGTTGACGCCTTTGTCGACGTACAAGCCTTCCAGCTGGTAGAAAGTGTGCTCGTGCCGGGCGTCAAGGTCTTCGTTACGGAAGACGCGGCCGGGGATGACCGCGGCGATCGGCTCGCCCTTCGCCAGGTTGGGCTTGAGTTGTTTGAGGACACGGTTTTGCATGGTGGAGGTATGTGCCGGCGCGATCAGCGGCTGGCCCTTTTTGTCTTTTTGGACAGTCACGAAGGTGTCATAATCATCGCGGGCCGGGTGACCTTCAGGGAAGTTCAGGCTGCCGAACATATGATACTCGTCGTCGATCTCGCGCGACTCGACGGCCGTGAAACCCATTCTGTAAAAGATATCTAGCACGGTGTTTAGCTCCGTCGTCAATGGATGCTGGCTGCCCTGCTCGCTCGGCAATAAACTGGGCCGCTGATCGCGCGACGTATTGACGTCAAACGGCGCCGTGATGTCGATCGGCGGCAGCTGTTCCTGCTTGTCCTGGGTCACTGCCAAAAGCTGCTCCAGTTCCTGTCGCAAAGCGTTGACTTGCTGGCCGAAAGCTCCTCTCTGCTCCGCCGGCAGGGTTTTGATCTGGTCGAACAAGCTTTTCAGCTCCGCGCTGCGCAGTACGCCGGCGTCGCCCTCTTTGGCCCGTTTCTTGAGATGTTCGGCAAGTTTCTGGTCGATCATAATCTTACGCCTATTGTACCAGAGGTGCTAAAATTTATAGATATGGCACAATTTTCTTTTGACGTGGTCAGCGAGTATGACAAGGCGGAGATGAATAATGTCTTTGACCAGGTTCAGCGCGAGATTGTCAGCCGTTACGATTTCAAGGGCACGCCGGCAGCCGTGGAGTGGCTCAACGCCGACAAAACCGGGCTCAAAATCACCGGTAGCGGCGATTGGCAGATCGACACCATTCTGGACATCGTCCGCAAGAAATTAGCGGCCCGCGGCCAGAGCCAAAAAACGCTTGACGTCTCGCGCGAGGCAGTCGAGAGCAACATGAAGACCACCAAAGAAGTGCCGTTCGTCCACGGCCTAGGCCAGGACAAGGCCAAGAAAATCACTTCTCTGCTGCGCGACAAATTCCCCAGGGTCAAGACCCAGATTCAAGGCGAGGCCGTCCGCGTTAGCAGTGGCAAAAAAGACGAGTTACAAGCTGTCATGCAACTGTTGCGCGCCCAAGATTTCGACTTCCCGCTCAGTTTCACCAACTATCGCTAAACTAGGGCGGCCCAAAAGGCGCTTACGTTATACTAAAACGTATGCCAAAAGCGCCTGATAAGCCCGATGTGCTCGAGCAAGCCAAGGCCGTTCTCGAGATGAACGACCGCGGCAACTACACCCAGCCGGCGCACGGATTGTATCCGCATCAGTGGCTTTGGGACAGCTGTTTTATCGCCATCGGCCTCAGACATTTAGACGTCGAGCGAGCCAAGATGGAACTAATGAGCCTGCTGCGCGGCCAGTGGCACAACGGTATGCTGCCGAATATTATCTTTCGCGACGATCCGCAGTACCGGACCGACCGCAATCTCTGGCGCAGTTGGCTGAGTCCGTTCGCGCCGAACGACGTTATGACTACCGGGATCACTCAGCCGCCGATGTTGGCCGAAGCCGTGGTGCAGGTCGGCAAGAAGCTGGCCTGGCCGGAGCGGCGCCTGTGGTACCGCATGATTTATCCGGCGCTGGTAGCCTACCACGAGTGGCTCTACCACGAACGCGACCCCCACGGCGAAGGCCTGGTGCTGTTGATTCACCCCTGGGAAACCGGTCTCGACAACACGCCGCCCTGGATGTCCGAGCTGCACGAACATCTGCTGCCGCTGTGGATCCGCCTGATCGAAAAGACCGGTTTTGACCGCTTCCTGACACTGTTTCGGCGCGACGCCCGCTCAATACCGATTGACCAGCGTTATTCAACCATCGAAGCTTTGGCGATGCTCGACATCCAGCGCCGGCTGCGCCGCAAGGCCTACGACATTAATAAGATTCTTGACCACTCGTTGTTCGCCATCGAGGACCTGGCGTTCAACAGCATTCTGGTGCGGGCCAACACCCATCTGCGCGAAATCGCCATCAGCTTGCGCGAAGAACTGCCCGAGGAGCTCGACGATCGCATGGCCAAGACCGAAAAGGCTTTTGAGGATCTCTGGGAGCCCTATTCGGCCCAGTATTATTCGCGTGATTTTATCACCCACCAGCTGATTAAGACGCCAAGCATCGCCACGCTGCTGCCATTGTACGCGGGCACGATCAGTAAAGACCGCGCCGAACAACTGTTGCGCCTGCTCGAGAATGAACATTCCTTCGGGCCGGCCTATCCGGTGCCCAGCGTGCCGCTGAATTCTTTTTGGTTCCACCGGAAGCTCTACTGGCAAGGCCCGACCTGGGTCAACATGAACTGGCTGATCATCGATGGGCTCAAGCGTTATGGCTTCAAGGACCACGCCGAGGCACTGCGCGAAAGCACGCTGGAGATGGTCGGCAAATCAGGCTGCTCGGAATATTTCGATCCGATCAGCGGCGAAGCCGCCGGTGCCGACAACTTCTCCTGGACCGCCGCCCTGGCCATCGACCTGCTCAAAACCAAGTAACTAGTCTTCGGTGATGTGGGGTTTGTCGAGCAACAAAGGCTCGATAGAGGCTTCTGTGTCGGCGATTTTGACGATGTCGCGATCGATTTTGCCGAGTTCTTTGTAGGTCGTGTTGTAGTGGCCGACAGTGGTGCCCAGGCTGGTGCCGAGCTTGATCATGTAGGCGTTGTGGGCCAGCAAGTGCTTGCTGAGCTGCTCGATGTTTTTGCGGATTTTTTCGGTATCGCGATGGATTTCGATGGAGCGTAGGCCCTGGACAATGGTCTGCAGCATGGCGGATAGCGTGCTCGGCCCGACGATGGTGACTTTTTTGTCAACCGCGGCGTATTGCATGAGGTTGCGGCCGCTGACGCCGCCGAGGCCTACCTTGTTGGCCAGCAAATCATAATAAATCGCCTCGGAAGGGATGAACATCAGCGCCTGGTCCAGCGTTCCCTTGCCCGGCTTGATGTATTTGGAGGTCTCGTCAATGCGTCGCTTGAGGTCTTCCTTGAAGGCCTTTTCCAGAGCCGGCCGTTCAGCTTCTTTGGCGTCGATCAGGCGGTTGTAATTCTCCAGCGAAAACTTGCTGTCAATCGGCAAAACCTTGTCGTCGAGCTTGATGACGGCGTCAACAATCATGCCCTCGGCCAGTTTATACTGCAGCTGGAAGGCGCCGGGCGGCAGCGTGTTCTTGAGGATTTGCTCGAGGTAATATTCGCCGAGCACGCCGCGTTGTTTGGGGTTCTGCAGGACATTTTGTAGGGTCTTGAGTTCGGAGGCGATGTCGCCGACATTCTTATTGGTCTTGTCGAGTTCCGTTAATTTCTGCGTGACGTCGGCGATGATCTTGGCGCTGGCGTTGAACTGCGCCGCCATCTGCTTGTTGCTGGCGCCGAGTTGCTCGGTCAGCTGCTTTTGTAGGCCGTCCTTGAGCTGCCCGACAGACTTGTTGAGCTCTGTTAAATCAGCCTTGATCAGCAGTGCCGAATTATCATCGGTCTTGGGCCGCAAAAGTTGCCAAACCACCAGCGCGGCCAGCAGCAAACACAAAACCCCCAAAACGATTATTGCTGCGATCATGCCTCTATTGTATCAGTTCTCGATGGTGACAGTGGTGCCGACCTGGGACCAGTTGTAGAGCCAGGCCGAGGTAGCCAGGGGCAGCTCGACGCAGCCATGGGAGGCGTCGTTGGATGAAGGACTAACTTTGCCGAAGGAGTTGGCCGGACGCCAGGTGGCGTCGTGAAAGCCGTAGGTACCGTACTGGTTATTGAGGAACGGCATCCAGTATTGGACCGGGTCGCTCCAGCTGCCGGTCTCGTCCGCGCCGGTCAGGGTGGTGTTGGTTTGCTTAGCATAAATATGATACGTGCCAGGCGGCGTAACGGTAGATTCATGAGCCTGAATACCGGTGATGACCGGTGAGTCATAAGCCGTCTTACTGCCCTGGCAGGCCCAGAGGTGACGCTGGCTGATACTGACCAGGACTAATTGGCCTTGTTTATTGCCGGCGCAGCGGTTTTTGCCGGTCAAAGCCGGAGCCGCGATGGCCGCGGCGCCGCTTGGCGCTGACGAGGCCGACGAATCGTTCGCCACGGAGGCTACCGGCCCGCTGCCGCCGCGCAACAGAGGCAAAACGATCAGAGACACTAGGATGAGGGCCGTCACCAGCAAGCGCCGGCGCCAGGCGTGGCTAACCTTCGGTATGGTCGCTTTGGGAAACTGGGGCACCGTTCTGGCGGCACCGACGCCCATGGGCTGCCGGGCCGAATGATAATACGAATAGCTCGCCAGGCTGCCCGGCCGAATGGTCTTATTCTGGAGTGACGTGGCGTTCATGTGCCTCGATCCTAGCGCTATTTTTTGATTTTGGCTGTATTTATTTTTATAGAACGTTTTTAGTATAACATTTAATCAAAGATTAAACGAACCGGGTCACGATAAACATAAAGATTAGACCCAGGACTGTCAGGCCGATGGTCGAATAGCTGGAATGTTTGCTGTGGGCCTCGGGTAGGATTTCGCTGGCACCGATGTACAGCAAGAAGCCGGCAAAGAAGCCAAGATACAGCGTCAGAGCATTAGGCGAGACCTTAAACAACAGGGTGCTAAGCACGCCCAGAATCGGCGTGGTGGCATCCAGCAGCAGGAACATGAACGCCCGCCGCGACCGGCTTTTGTTGAGCAGCATCAGGTTGACGGTGTTAAGACCGTCGGTGAAGTCATGGGCAATGACGGCGATAGCCACGGCGATGCCGACGCTGGTGCCGGCTTGAAAGCCCAGACCGATGCCAATACCGTCAAGAAAACTGTGTCCGCTGAGCGCCAAGGCGCTGGCCACGCCGACGTGCGGATGGTGGTGCACTTTGTATTCGGTCTCGACATTCTGGTGGATGAGGATGCTTTTTTCGATGATGTGGAACACCAGGAAACCGCTGACCAGAGCGATCATGGCGCCGGTCGGACCGCGGTGTTGGGCGTTCAGGCTGCGAAAAATTTCCGGTAGCAGGTCAAAAGCCACCACTCCCAGCAACACACCGGCCGTATAGCCGAGCAATTTGTGCAAACGGTTTTGGTTCCTAAGGCCGGTCAGACCCCCGCCCAGAGTAGACAGAAACGTCGCGAAAGATAACAGTACGGGCGTCATGGTTTTCAGCTTACCTTAATTGTGGTCTTTATTGCAAAAACATAGAACCGGCGCGAAATTCGGCCGGTTCGGTAGGAAGCCTCACACTTCCTAAATTCAGCTTATGCCTGGCCAGCGCAAATTGCAATGTGACATCGGTCACGTTTGCTGCCGAGCACGGAGGTACTGAACCGAAGCCATAAAGGAAGCGACGATAAAGCCCAGGCCAACGATGCCGGTAACGGCATCGGGCACATACATGAACAGGCTGCCCAGCAACGCGGCAGCCAGCACCAGGATGGCGTAATGAGCGCCGTGCTCCAGATAGCGGTAGACCTTGAGCGTGCCGCGCCGTACCATGAAGACCGTCAGGCTGCGCACCCAGACGGCACCGACACCCAGGCCCAGGGCGATCAAGAGTACTTTGTTGGTGATGGCGAAGGCCCCCAGCACGCTGTCGAAGCTGAAGCTGGCATCCAACAGTTCCAGATAAATAAAAGCTAAGGCGGCGGCCCAGCCGATGTAGACTCTTTGGCCGGACGGTTCCAGCTTGCCCAGCCCGTCGACGAACAGTTTGATGGCCGCGTAGCCGGCGACACCGATCAGGCCGGCCCGTAGCGACCCGCCTTGATCAACGGCGAAGTGTGCCGCCAGACCGACAATAATAGCAGCCACCAGCGGTGGCAGCCAGATACTGCCGCCTATCCGTTGCAGCGGCCGTTCCAGCCGGTCTATCCATAGCACCTCACGGGCGTCATCAAACATAAAATAAAGTGCCAGTGTCAACAGAAAACCCCCGCCAAAGGCGGCGATGGTATTCTGGGCGGCAGCCAGATGGCTGCTGTAAACGTCCGGTTGGCGCAAGGCCTCGTTAATCACCTGCGACCACGGCAAATGGGCCGTCATCATAACTACCAGAATCGGAAAAACCAGCCTCATGCCAAAAATCGCTACCACTATGCCGGCGGTCAAGAAGACATGCTGCCAGATTCTCGGCAGGCGTTCCAGCACCTTGGCATTAATAACGGCGTTGTCAAAGCTGAAGGCGATTTCGATAGCGATCAGCACCAGTGTGGCCAGGGCCGCGCCGGAACCCAAGGTTATAAAGGCGATCAGCACCGCCGCGACGGTGATCAGACTGGAAAAACCAAAGTAACGTAACACCCTGTTATCCTATCACATTGCCGGCCGCTCTAGCGCGGCAGCTACGCGTTCGACCAGGAAGCGGCTGGCCTTCTGAGATATCACGTGCCGTTCGCGAATGGTGTGGGACTTCACGTGATCAGCATCCTCGCCGATGAACTGCGTCGGCTTACCGCGGATCACGAACATGTCAAAAGTTCCATAAATAATGTCCATCGGAATGGTGATTTGCTTGATGTCCTCGCCGGTGGTCTGTTCCATGATGGTATGCTCCAAGCTTTTGACGAAAGGCTGCCAGGTGGCGCGCGTCACCTCGAAACCGACGATCCGGCGAGCCAGGCGCTCCGTCAGTTTGCGACGGGTTTCAGCGTCAAAAGTCGGCTGGTAACGGATTATATATCGGTAAATGCGGGCGTAAAGATTGAGCCGCAAGCGGTGCAGACGCTTGCCGGGCAGGCCATCGTACAAAGGCATTTCATATAAGACCAAGTGGCGGACCAGGTCGGGTCGGAGCCGGGCCACGCGCACTGCTACCAGGCAGCCCATGGAATGGCCCACCAAGATGGCCGGCTCCGCCGGCCGCAACCTCTGCAGGGCCGCGATCACCGCCCGGGCATGGTCATCAATGTCATACAATGGCCAGTCGGGTTTAGGCGAAGCGCCAAAGCCAAGCAGGTCGAAGGCCACGATCCGCACCGGCAGCGCTGCTAACAGCTCGACCACCCTTTGCCAGACTTCGCCGGTGCGGCCGATTCCGTGGAGCAGCACCACCGGCGCGCCTTCGGGCTGCCCGGCGTCAATAACCCGGGCCAGCTTATATGGCCGCCTCAGCGTTCGGTGCCAAAACCGGTCAAAAATTCCCACAGTCATATATATAAGTATATGCTGATATAATTAAGCTGAATAATGCTTAAACCAACATGCACGCTGGCACCAACCCGATTCTAATCATTGTAGAAGTACTGCTGCTGGTCGCGGCCTCTGCCGTCTGTTCCGGTCTGAACATCGCCGTCATGGCACTCGACCTCGGCGAAATCCGGCGCAAAGCCAAGCTCGGCAACCGGGCCGCCCGCCGCATTCTACCCCTCAGGCGCAATGCCCATTTGACCCTGGCCAGCATTCTTTTGACCAACGTGGCGGCAGTTTCGGCGACGTCGCTGGTGCTCGATCAACGCTTCAACGGTTGGATCGCCGGCCTGATCGGCACGCTGTTGATTGTTATCTTCGGCGAGATCTTCCCCCAAGCCCTGTTTTCTAAAAATCCCCTGGCCTGGTCCAGCCGGTTCGCGCCGCTACTCAAGGCCATGATGGCCGTGACTTATGTCTTCAGCAAGCCGCTGCAGTTGCTGTTGGACGAACTCTTTCCTCACGAGCACCCTCACCTGCAGACCCGGCACGAGCTGGGCCTGATGATCGCCGAGCACCTCGATACCGACGAAAGCGAGCTGGACGAGGACGAGGTGGAGATTATCCGCGGCGCCCTGCAGCTGTCCGAAAAGCGCGTCCGCGACATCATGACCGACATCCGCCACACTTACTGGCTAACGCGCGATACCTTGCTTGACGACGCCAAGATCGACGAGATCAAGGCCCAGGGCTACAGCCGGATTCCGGTCTTCAACCGCGAGTTGACCAAGTGTTACGGCCTGCTGCTGATGAAGGAGCTTGTGGACATTGACTTCGACGACAACCATTACACAGTTGAGGACATGCCGCTATACCCGGTATCGCTGGTCGGCAGCATGACCGCCTTGGACACCATGTTCCGCAAGTTCATTGCCGCCGGCACCCATCTGATCCCGATTGAAAAAGACGACGAGATCGTCGGCATCGCCACCATCGAGGACCTGCTGGAAGAAATCATCGGCCACGAAATAGAAGACGAAACCGACCGCCAAAAGCACCGCCGCTAGACCTCTGGGTTAGGCGTTCGGCTCGGGCGCGGCGTGGTATTGC
This sequence comes from Candidatus Dormiibacterota bacterium, assembly GCA_035532255.1. GTDB lineage: Bacteria > Patescibacteriota > Saccharimonadia > Saccharimonadales > UBA4665 > DATKRL01. The sequence continues at coordinate 27,265 of DATKRL010000030.1, forward strand.
GGCCGGGCAAAACCGCCGCGCAAGTTCAATAGCAGGGCGCCAGTACCGAACCAGTAGGCAACGACCGTGATGACCCAACCCACGAACGGTATCAGACAAAGTATGGCCAGGATTACAGCGCCGAGCAGCATGATTAGCGGGATGGAGACGCCCCCGTGCAGGATCCGGCTGCCGATGTAATAGGCCGCGATGGGCGTGCTAAGCGCTATGGCCACCAGCCATAACAACATTAGCAGCAGCGCCAACGGCACGCCGATGACTGAGACGAACAGCGCGATGATGATGGCCGGCACGATGAACATCGCCAGGAAGCCAGTTAGCAGCGCCAGCCAAAAGCGCCGGCGAGCAACCTGGTTCCAGCCGTCAAACAGTTGCGGGAACAGCGCCGCCAACACCAGAGCGAAGACAATCAAGCTGACTTCCCAGTAGATGCGCCAGATCCAACCGGCCCCCCGGCTCCAACCGGAACGGTTGCCGCGCGCCGGCGTCTGGTGAAAGGCTTCGCGGCCGTTTATTTGGGCACTCGAGGCTTTGCGCAGCGCGTCGCGCCGTTCAGAGGAATAAAACAGCCCGCCCTTGACCGCGGCACGGCCCTGAAGATCCAGCCTGACTACCGTGGCGCTCAGGTTGCGGCCGATAGTGCCGTCAACCACCAGGCTGTTAACCGTAGCTGTCACGTCTCGTCCCACCCGGCCATTGACCGTGGCGGATTGGCCCAGCAGGCTGAGGTCGTTGCTGATTGTCGCGCCGCTCTCCACCGTGATGTCCTGGCCGGCCAGGCTGGCGGCCTTCGTGACGTCGGCGCCCAGCGTCACGGTCTGCCCGGCCAAGCGCACATTGCCGTTAACTTTGCCCGTGACGTCAACCGTTTGACCGGCGCAAATTACGTCGCCATTGACCGTGGCGTCGACGTTAACCGTCTGCCCCGCGCAAAAGACATCGCCGTTAATAACGCCCGTGACATTGATGTTTCTGCCCGTTCGATAAATACTCGCGTTAGTGACACCCGGTGTTTTGTCGCCGCCCTGCGCGCCGGTTGTCGCCAGACCGATGCCGGCAACGGTTCCCAATACGGCAACCATGACGCCGATCAGAGTAATAAGTCGCGCCTGCTGCTTCACTCTTCGCATTGCCCGTCGTCTCCACATATGCCGCCCTCCTGTCTCAGCTCAATAGTTGACCCCAGTCTGCCACCATAGCGCGTGACCGCGCTATGAGTTTATTTACAGCCCAACTCGTTAATTAGGATTTAATAATTGCGGTGTACTGTTAGGTTAGACAAGATGAAACAATTAGTTGAGTGGCTAAAAAGTCTGAGCGTTGGCAAGAAGGTCCTGCTTGGCATGCTGGCATTGTTCATTCTGGCCGGAATCAGCGGCAGCCATCAGCCAACCAACTTGAATGCTGCTAACTCTGCCGACAAAACACAGTCTCAACAAAACCTGAACCAAACCAAACATTCATCCGCCGCAAAAGCACCAACTGTCACAACCAAGACTGAGACCGAAACCCAAAGCATCCCCTTCACAACCACCACTGCAAATGATTCTACCCTGGCCAAGGGCACAACCAAAGTCACCACAGCCGGTGTCAACGGCAGCGAAACCCTGACCTACCAAATCACCTACACCAACGGCAAACAAACCGACAAAAAATTTATCAATACAGCCGTTGATCAACAACCAGTCGCTCAAGTAACATCTATCGGGACCTATGTGGCCCCCGCCCCAGCACCAACCCCTTCCCCGCAGCCTCAAACTAGCTGCACACCCTTAACTAATGGCGGCAATTGCTACGAACCAGGAGAATACTGTCGTAATTCTGATCATGGAAGCTCTGGCGTAGCAGGTGATGGAGAGAATATCACTTGTACATACAATAATGGGTGGCGTTGGGAACCTTACTAAAAAGCTTTCTTGCGGTCGTTGGCCAGCGTCAGGGCTGCTGGCTGACTAATAATTCCAGAGTGGCGTCGTCCATCAGATAAACTTCTTTCTGAACGCCCTCAACGGTTTTCTCGCCGATAACTAATACGGCTTGGTCGGTTCCGGCGCTCGTGTCATATCTGTCAGAGTATGCGGTGTCGGCCCCTACCGGCGCGTCAAAAAGACTCACTTCCACGGCTGTGAGCATCTGGGCTACGCGACGCACCGCTCTCTTGTCGGCATCATAAATGCTGGCGCGGTCAAGGTATTCCTTGGCTAATTCGAGCATAGGTCTTTCGACGAACACATCGGCCGGACTAACTCTTCGGCTCTCAAGCATGACTCACACTCCTTGACCGATAACTACAATCCGCAATGAAAATTATTACACAAAAATCAAACAATGCTGTAACATTCTTCGCAACTTTTCTATTAATTTTTTAGGCGGCGGCGTCAAAGCAAGCACTAAAGAATAAGTCAGGCAAAACAAAAAGGAGCCCTTTTTAGGGGGCCCCTCTTGCGTATCCTAGGCCGGTAAAGGCTTTCGGATGCTAGCCACCTCACAGTGGCTGATAGTCACTATATGCCCCTCCCAAATTCCTGTCAACGAGAATTTATCACAACCGTGGATACACGGTGCATAGACGGTGGATAAGTGCCCGCGTCGGTCCAGCGTATACTAGAGGCATGGACACGAGGCCTTTGGCGGACCGGCTCAGACCGGAGAGCTTGCGCGACATTGTCGGGCAAGAGCACCTGGTTGGCGCTGGCAAAATTATCCGTGAGATCATCGAGCACAAGCAGCCCACCAGCTTGATCCTGTGGGGGCCGCCGGGCAGCGGCAAGACTACGCTGGCTAGGATTATCGCCCGCGAAACGGGGGCCGAATTCGTGGAGCTATCAGCCGTCACGTCCGGCAAGGCCGATGTCGTTAAAGTGATTGAACGGGCCGGGCAGAACCAGCGCCTCGGCATGCAGACAATCCTGTTCGTTGACGAGATCCATAGGTTCAACAAGGCACAGCAGGACGCTTTTTTGCCGCATGTCGAAGCTGGCACCATCACCTTGATCGGTGCCACGACCGAGAACCCAAGCTTTGAAATCATCAATCCCCTTTTGAGCCGCTCGCGGGTGTTGGTGCTGGAGCCTTTGACCAAAGCCGAAATTATTAAGATCATCAAGCGGGCGGCGCGGGCCGAGAAGCTGACTTTGAAGAAACTGCCGGCCAAGAGCGTCGACCTGCTGGCGGAACTGTCCGGCGGCGACGCCCGCGTGGCGCTCGGCAACCTGGAACTCGCGCGGCAGTTGGCCGGAGCTAAAACCATCACTTCCGACATCGTCGAAACTGCCGCCCAAACCAAAGTCCCCGGCTACGACAAAAAAGGCGAGACGCACTACAACGTGATCAGCGCTTTTATTAAGAGCATGCGCGGCGGTGACGCCACGGCCGCCTTGTACTACCTGGCGCGGATGTTGCAGGCCGGCGAAGATCCCAAGTTCGTGGCCCGCCGGATGGTAGTCTTTGCCAGTGAGGACATCGGCCTGGCGGCGCCGGCCGCCCTCAATCTGGCCATCAGCACCTTCCTGGCGGTCGAGAGGATCGGCCTGCCGGAGGCTCAATATAATCTGTACCACTGCGCCACCGTTCTGGCCAAAGCCCAAAAGTCGCGAGCCGTTACCGACGCTATGCGCCAGGCCATCGACACCGCCCGTGACTACCCCGACCTGCCGGTCCCCATGCAGCTCCGCAACGCCCCGACCAAACTGATGAAGAACCTCGGCTACGGCAAAGGCACTAAATGGGAAGCGGGCTTTAAGCACCCCGAAGGCTTCCTACCCGAGGAGATCAAGAGCATAGATTTCTTCGACAGATAAGAGTAGGCTGAGTTTATGAGCGTCGCCATTGATTGCCAGAAACTCAGCAAACGCTACGGGCGCAGTAAAGTTTACGCGCTCAAAGATCTGACGCTGCAAGTCAAGGCCGGCGAGATCTACGGCTTCCTCGGCCCGAACGGCGCCGGCAAAAGCACGACCATCCGTACGCTGATGAACTTCATCCAGCCGACTGCGGGCAGCGCCACCATCCTGGGACTTGATATAGTCAAAGACAGCGTAGCCATTAAGCGTTCCGTCGGCTACATGTCGGGTGAGCTGTCGATGTATCCCAAGCTGACCGGCGCGCAGTTCCTAGATTATATGGACGAACTTCAGCCCGCCACCAGCCAGGCTTATCGCCAGGAGCTGGTCAAGCGCTTCAAGGCCGACCTCAATAAGCCGCTTGGTGATTTGAGCCGTGGTAACCGCCAGAAGATCGGCATCGTCCAGGCTTTTATGCACCAACCGGCAGTTTTGATTCTCGATGAGCCGACCAGCGGCCTGGATCCGCTGATGCAAGAGGTTTTTTACGAGCTCATGGAAGAGACCAAACAGCGCGGCGCGGCCGTCTTTAGCAGCAGCCACATCTTAGGCGAAGTTCAAAAAATGTGCGACCGGGTCGGTATCATCCGCGAGGGCAAATTAATCGCGGAACGCGTAGTAGCCGACATGGCCACCGAGGCGGCACAGACTTTCGACATTGTTTTCAAGGAAGCCCCGCCGCTGTCAGCACTTAAAAAGGTCAAGGGCTTACAGTCCGCCAGCCACCACGGCAATACCGTCACCATCCACTTCCATGGCGAGCTGTCACCGTTGTTCGCCGAACTGGCCAAGCATAAAATCTTGAAACTGGACAGCCGCACGCTAGATCTGGAAGAAGTTTTCCTGCGTTTTTACAAAGACAAAGGGGGCTGGGAATGAGACCGATCGTCAAATGGACCCTGTGGCAACGGCGCTGGAGCGCCATGTGGTGGTCTGTCGGATTGTTCGCTTTTATCTTCATCAACATGGTGTTTTACCCGACTTTCAAGGACTCGGCTGCCCAGTTGGCCAAGAGTTTCGCCAGTCTGCCTAAAGCGGCTCTGCAGCTATTCGGCGGCAGTTCCGATTTCTTCTCGCCGATCGGCTTCCTGAACAGCCAGATCTTTTTCCTGATGCTGCCGCTGTTATTGACCATGCTGGCCGTGTCATTAGGCAGTTCGCTGATCGCCCGCGAAGAGCAGGACATGACTATCGAACTATTGCTGGCCCGGCCGGTGTCGCGCGGCCGGCTGCTGGCGGCCAAAATCACCGGCGGCACGATTATCTTAGCGGCCGTCTCGGGCGTGGCGTTGATTACCGTCGTAGTGACCGCTCGGGTTTTCGGACTCGACGGCATACCTTCTTCGGCCATTGCCCTGGCCGGCTTTAACAGTTTCCTGTTAGCCTACTGCACCGGCGCTATCGCTTTCTTGCTGGCGGCTACCGGCCGGGCCCGCGGCGCGGCCATTGGTATCGGTGCCATGATTGGCGTTGGCGGTTACCTGATCACTTCGCTGTCTGGTACAGTCGGCTGGCTGAAAACGCCAGCCAAGGCGCTGCCTTACAATTACTACCAGTCCGAGGCCATCCTGCGCGGCACTTACCACTGGTTGAGCGCGTTGTTTTTCGTGGCGGTTGTTGCCGTTTGCGGTACCCTGTCTTATTTAGTCTTTCGGCGGCGCGACATCGCCTGACGGTGGGAAAGCGCGGTGCAGCGCATAAGGCAGCAGCGCCAGCCAGACACCGCACAGCGTCAAGTAGTAGTGCTGCGACCAGTTGCCACCCTTCCAGCCGATGATTTCAATCAAAGTAGTTAAGCTGAACAGCACATAGCCAAAGACCAGGCCGCTCAAAAGCCGGTCGCGGTTGTTGTGCCACCACAGCAGCGCCAAGCTGAAAAACAGGCAGGCCGCCGATACGATACTGAAAACACCGTGAAACAATAGGAAGTAATCAACCGTGAAACTGGGGCAATGCCGCAGCGACGGCTCGCAGTGCATGGGCAGCAAGGTGTCGGCGATGGTACCAACAGCGAAGATAACAACGTTCAGCAGAACCAGGTCCAGCAGGCGTTTCTGGCTGGTGGCGCCGAGCCTTCGGCGCAATAGCCAGCAAGCCAACAGGATCAGCAGGCTGCTGATGATGTCAGTCGTTATAAAGACCCAGTTGTAGGGCTGATGAAGGGCCTCCAGGCCGCTGGCCAAGCCGTTTTTGGCAACCGCCGGGTTCAGCCAGTAGCCCAACGGCCAAGATGCATAAAGCAAACCGGCCAGCACCGCTAAAAAGGTTACACGGCTCCAGAGCCCGCCAGCGTCCGTCTGTTGATATCGCATTCCCACTATTGTAACGACTTGCACGTATTTTAGGTTAAAAGTCTAGTTTAACTTTTGGCGATCTTTTCCCAAGGCAGATCGGCTTTGCCAAAGTGGCCGTAAGCGCTGGTTTGGCCATAGATCGGACGATGCAGATCAAGAGTTTCGCAAATGCCTTTGACGGAGGTGTCGATCAGCTTGTCCTTGAAGTCGTCGAGGGCCTTTTCGCTAACGGTAGCAGTACCAAAAGTATCGATGGTTTGCATCAGCGGGCGCGGCTGGCCGATGACGTAGGCCAGGCCGACTTCACATTTGGTAGCCAGGCCGGCGGCAACGATGTTTTTGGCGATGTAACGGGCAGCGTAGGCGCCGGAGCGGTCAACCTTACTGGGATCTTTGCCGCTGAAGGCGCCGCCGCCGACGCGGGCGTAGCCGCCGTAGGTGTCGACAACGATCTTGCGGCCGGTCAGGCCGGCGTCTGATTCAGGGCCAGGAATGTGCCACAAACCGGTGCCGTTGATGGTGATATCCTTGGCTTCGGGCAGGGCGAAATCGTAGTGTTCCAGAACTGGCAGAATAATCTTTTTAATGGCCTCGGCACGGACTTGCTCGGCGGTGGTTTCCTCATTGTGGGCTACTGCTAGAACCACTTTGGCCACGCTGATCGGCTGGCCGTCCTCGTAGCGAATGGTGACTTGGGCCTTGCCATCCGGGCGCAGCCACTCGAGCTCTTTGGTCTCGCGAGCTTCGTCGATTCGGCGGGTCAGGGCGTGAGCCAGGGCAATGGGCAACGGCATCAGTTCCGGCGTCTCTTGGCAGGCGAAACCGAACATCATGCCCTGGTCGCCCGCGCCATCCTGGTCAACTCCCATGGCGATCTCCGGCGATTGCTGATGGATGTCATTACTGAATTCCGACTCTGGGCCGAAACCCCAAGCGGAGTTGTCATAGCCGAGTTCTTTGACCTTATCCCTCACGATTTTTTCAAAGTTCAGGTCGGCCTTGGTCTTGATTTCGCCGAACAGAGCGATTTTGTTGGCACCGGCGACGGTTTCGATGCCGGTACGGCTGTGCGGATCCTGCTTGAGCGCGGCGTCCAGGATAGCGTCGCTGATAGCATCGCAAATCTTATCCGGGTGGCCGGCGCAAACTGACTCACTGGTAAAGTAATGTACTATTTGAAAACCGTCTGGCATTAAAAAATCCTTTCCCCGTAATCAGGAAAGGATCGTTGCCTTAGCAATATCTTCCCCGTGTGCGGGACTAGATGGAGCACCAACACCGTTGATCGGCAGGTTGCTGGCGGGTCAACGAGCTAGATCTCTCGCCGCACTCTTTATATTACAAATTGTTAATGCCATTATTGTAGCACAAAGCCGGCCTGCCGCAATTAGTAGGGACGGTTTTGTTCGAAAGCTTCCGACCACTGGCCTTCGGCCGCCAGCGAGTTAGCCTCACAGCGGTGGAGGTAGGCCGCCCGAGCCTTGTCGCGGTCGGCCGCTGCCCAGAGTCTGAGTACGGGATTCTGGATAGCCCGGCTGTAGCTGAACGTCAATCCCCACGGCAGGCCGCCGATCTTGTTCATAGCGTCCAGGTGGGCGGTGGCTTCTTCTTCGGTCTGGCCGCCGGACAGGAACACCACGCCTCCGAGGTTGGCTGGCACGTGTTCTTTAAGACATTTGACGGTCTGCTCGGCGACGGTTTGGACATCAGCGCGGTTCGGCGCGTCCTTGCCGGACAGAACCATGCTGGCTTTCAGGATCACGCCTTCCATCAGCACGTCCTGGTTTTTGAGAGCGGCGAACAGCGCGTCCAGCATCGCGGCCGTCACGTCGTA
>DATKRL010000031.1:0-4487 GCA_035532255.1 Candidatus Dormiibacterota bacterium
ATACCGGGCCGGGAACGTTCGGCGCGGCCAGCCTGTGGGTGAAAAGCAAAATCATGGCCGCGGGCGTGGTTATGAACCTGTTCACAGCGCTGGTCTTGCTGACTATTCTGGCCGTGATTGGCCTGCCAAAATTAATTCCCAACCAGTTTACGGTCCCGCGGGACAACTATCTGGTATCACAACAGGTCCTGATCGGCTATGTAGAACCGGGTTCGCCGGCCGCCCACGCCGGCCTGCAGCCGGAGGACGAACTTAATGACATCAGCTTGCCGGGCTACAGCCCGGTCGCGCTCAACAACGCCGCCAAGTTACCGGATGTCACCAAGAATTTCGCGGGCAAAAAAGTGATAGTTTATTACACCCGCGCCGGCCACAAGCAGGAGGCACGACTTACGCTGCTGACAAAACAGGTCGTAGAGGCCAGCCAGCAAACAGCCAACCCTAAGGGCTACATGGGCATCTCGCCAACGCAATTTACGCTGCAACGCTCAACCTGGTCGGCACCTATCGTGGCCGTCGGCCTGAGCGCCCAGGTCACGGCGCTGACTTTTCAGGGCCTGGGTCACGCGCTGGGCGGCCTCGGCAGCCTGATAGCCGGCGGCGTGACCGGCAACACCGTCGCCCGGCAGCACGGACAAACTTCGGCCACGGCCCAAGTCGCCGGGCCGGTTGGCATTTTCGCCATCATGAAAAACGGCAGCCTGCTGGGCTATAAATTCATGCTGTTTATCATCGCTATAATTTCACTGACGTTAGCGATCATGAATATTTTGCCCATTCCAGCCCTGGACGGCGGCCGGTTGTGGATCACTCTGGTGACCCGCGGGCTCAAAAAGCCCCTGTCGGCTGGTCTGGAAGAAGCTATAAACCTGGCAGGCTTTGTAGTACTAATAGGCCTGGTTCTGTTAATTACCATCGTTGATGTCAAACGTTATTTCTGAACCGGCCGGCCCCGATTCGCCGTCGCTTGAACCGGCCGCCGCCGAAGTTCGCTGGAGTCCGTGGCTGGGAGTAATTTTCCTCATCGTCGACTATTTTGGCTCGCAGTTCGCGGCCGGCTTGCTGGTCTCGCTGTATCCATTCGCCCGGCACTGGTCGCATGCCCAGTCGCTGGATTGGTTGAATAACTCCGTCGGCGCGCAATTCGCTTACATTTTAATGGCCGAGGTTTTAGCGGTAGGGGTCATTTATTCGTTTCTCAGACTTTATGGTCTTAACCTCGGCAGCATAGGCCTGAAGCGGCCTCGCTGGCGCGACCCGGCCTACGGCCTAGCCGCCGCGCCGTTTTACTTTCTGCTATTCCTACTAAGTGTCGGTGTTATTAGCCACTTCGTGCCCGGTCTCAACGTCAACCAGACCCAGCAACTGGGCTTTAACAACGTCACGGGTCCCGGCCAAATGGTCATGGCGTTTGTCAGCCTGGTGATCCTGCCGCCATTGGCCGAAGAAATCATGGTCCGTGGTTTTCTCTATAGCAGCCTCAAGAAAGCCCTGCCGACGCTCTGGGCCGTCCTCGCCACCAGCGGCATTTTCGCGGCCGCGCACCTCCCGGAAGGCGGCTCGGCCGGCCCGCTCTACATCGCCGCGCTCGACACCTTTGTCCTCAGCCTGGTCCTGATCTACTTGCGCGAAAAGACCGGCAGCCTCTGGGCTTCCATCACCTTACATGCCATCAAGAACGGCGTCGCCTTCGCCGCCCTGTTTGCCTTCCACCTGAGATAATGCTATAATCTGCTCATGATCAAGAAGCTGTTTTTCGTGTCCGACCTCCCGCTGCCGCTCTAGCAGCCGGGGTATTTCACCATTTCTTGACCAACTAACCACCAAAAACAGACAAGCCCCGGCCAAGGGGTATTTTTATGCCCACCCCGTCTGTCCTTAAGTGAGGAATACAATGCAAGCACTTGAAAACTTAACTCCGGAACGAGATATAGCCGTGCTGAAACTCGGTTCCAGCACGCTGCTTAATGAAGATGGTGTCGGCTTGGACTACGAGGCCGTAGAAGTCTGCGCTGACCAGATTGAAATCGTGAACGAGGAATTTCATCCGTTAATTGTGCACGGCGCGGCCGTGGGCACCGGCAAGGGCTTTCTACGCGATTCTGGCGAACCCTACGAACATACCGACATGCAGGTTTTGGCCTCTTATGGCACGCCTGAAGTCAGCATAGCCCTGCGCAACGCCCTCAGGGACCGTGGCATTAAAAGCGGCCAGGTCCTAGCCAACCATAACCAGATGAAAGCCGGCTCAGTCCTGATGAAAGCCATGTTGTTCGGCATCAGACATGATAAAAATGCCTACCATATCAACGAAAACGACCAGGAAAACCTATACGGGCTGAGACTACTAAAAAAAGAAGAACAAACCCACGTCGCTCGCGAAAAAGCTCCGGGCATCGACAATGATCCGATGGCAGCACGGCTGACCATTGCTTTTATCGAGGAACTCAAACGCCAGGGTTTGAGCGCTGAGCTGGCCGTCCATTTGGCAATCTTCACCAAAATCGGTGGGTTCGTTATGGATGGAGAAGTCCAGCCGGAAATTTCGGCCAGCAATCGTGACGATATTTACGATCAATGCGACGGCGTCGGCCCTGGCGGCAGTGGCGGCATGCGCGTCAAAGCCGAAGCCTGCTTCGATGCCTATGACGCCGGTGCCAAGACCGTCCACATCGCCTCACCGGATCAAAGTTGGCTCAACGTCATTAAAGACAAAGGCGAAGCCGGCAAAGTCACTAAAGTGGTAAAGTAAGCAAAATGGTACAATAAGCACGTTCCAGAACAAGCTTATGCGCCTATCCCAACTATTCACCAAAACCAGCAAAACCGTACCGGCGGATGAGACGGCGCGCAACGCGCAGCTGTTGATTCAGGCCGGCTTTATCCATAAGGAAATGGCCGGGGTCTACAGCTACCTGCCGCTGGGCAAGCGGGTGCTGGATAACATCGCCCAAGTTGTACGCGAAGAAATGAACGCCATCGGCGGAGCGGAAGTCGAATTAAGCATCTTACAGCCCAAGGATATTTGGGAAAAAACTGATCGATGGGACGACGACAAGGTCGATAACTGGTTCAAAACTAAGCTCAAGAACGGCACCGAGCTGGGCTTGGGCTTAAGCCAGGAGGAACCGCTGACCAACGCCTTACGCGACTTCGTCAGTTCATATAAGGAATTGCCGGTTTACATTTACCAGATCCAGGATAAGTTCCGTAACGAACTGCGGGCCAAGAGCGGCCTGTTACGCGGACGCGAGTTCTTAATGAAGGACCTGTATTCGTTCAGTCGTACGCAAAAGGAACACGACAAGTTCTACGAGACCGCGGCTGCGGCCTACATGAAAGTCTACGAGCGGCTGGGTATTGGCGACACCACCTACCGGACCTACGCCAGCGGTGGCATTTTCAGTAAATTCAGCGATGAATTCCAGACGCTCAGCAAAGTTGGCGAAGACACGATTTATGTCCACGAAGGCAAACGCCTAGCGGTTAACAAAGAAGTCTACAACGGTGAAGTCCTGGCCGAACTGGGACTCAACAAGGATGAATTGGTCGAAAAGCGGGCTGTCGAAGTCGGCAATATTTTCCCGCTTGGCAGCAAATATTCGGATGCCCTAGATCTGTATTACATTGACGATAAGGGGCAAAAACAGTCGGTCATCATGGGTTGTTATGGTCTCGGCATCAGCCGCTTGATGGGTTTGCTGGCCGAGCATTTCGCCGACGATAAAGGTCTGGTCTGGCCGGAGGCGGTCGCACCGGCTAAGGTTTATCTGGCGCGGTTGGGCGACAAGCCGGAGGTCGTCAAACAAGCTGACGAGCTATATAATCGCTTGACAGCTGCTGGCACTGAGGTATTATATGACGACCGTGACTTACGGCCTGGCGAAAAATTCGCCGATGCCGACCTGTTGGGCATACCATACAGAGTAGTTGTCAGCGAGAAGACGCTGGCTGCCGGTAGCTATGAACTCAAGGCGCGCACTGCCGCCGAACCGGTTCACGCAAGCGCCGAAGATTTAATGAAAACCCTAGGCATTACCGGCTGAGCATTGGTATAATGGTGGCGATACCAGAGACTGTTTAGATTTTAAGCGTTTATAAAGTTGGATAAAAGGAGGGCAGACCTATGAAGAAATTGTTTCGATTAACCCAAGCGGGCGTCGACGAACTCCAGACTGAACTTGATGCCCTGATCGCTAAGCGCGGCGGCATCGCTGACGCCATTAAGACCGCCCGCGAATTAGGCGACCTGTCTGAAAACGCCGAATACCAGTCCGCTCGCGCCGAGCAGGACCGCAATGAGACCCGCATCGCCGAAGTTGAAAACATTCTGCAAAATGTCGAGATCATCAAGAAGCCGCGCGGTGCTCGTCAAGTCCAGCTCGGCTCGGTCGTCAAGCTCAAGGGGCAGGGCGGCAAGGCCAAGGATTTCCAGGTTGTCGGCACCGTCGAGGCTGACCCGCTGAATGGCAAAATCAGCGACGAAT
>DATKRL010000032.1:0-6408 GCA_035532255.1 Candidatus Dormiibacterota bacterium
ATCAGCTTGTTGGCTTCGTTTAGGATGTGGTAGGTCAGCACGGTCACCGTAGTAGTACCGTCACCGGCCACGTCGTTCATCTTGGAAGCGGCTTGCTTAATAAGCTCGGCGCCGACTTTGTAGCCTAGAGTTTCGTCGTCAACATCGGCTAGTTCCACGCCTTTGGCGACGGTCACGCCGTCGTGGGTGACTGTCGGCGCGCCATAGCTTTTGCTGATAACCACGTTGCGGCCCTTCGGACCCATGGTCGTTTTGACCGCGTTGTACAGAACTTCCGCGCCGCTAAGCACCCGGCGGCGGGCATCATCGTCATAAAATACTTTCTTGCTCATCAAATCCTCCTATTTAACCGTCGCCAGGACGTCTTCTTCTTTGACTAAAATGAACTCGTCACCGCCGACTTTGACCTCGGTCGTGCTGTAGCTTTTGTAAACGATACGGTCGCCGACTTTGACCTGCTTAGCTTCTTTGCCAACAGCCACGACCTTGGCGGTCTTGGGCTTTTCCTGAGCTTTGTCGGGCAGATACAGCCCGCTGGCTGTTTTGCTTTCGGCTTCTTCCCCTACGGCGACAACATAGTCACCCAACGGTTGCAACGGTGTGCTCATCGTCTCTCCTCCTTAAGATTATTCCCTGGCAACCGCGCCAACAGAGCGAAACGGCTGCTTCTAGCACTCATCATACCTGAGTGCCAAAATTTGGTCAAGAAACTACTGGTCTATAATCCAGAGCTTGTGGTCTTTGCCAGCGATCGGAGTACGCAGACGCTCCACCAACACGTTGCCTGGATGATAATCGGTTAAGTAACGCCTCGGTTCTTCTCCCACTTGTACAAGCGCTGCGCTAACTACTCGTCCGGCTTCCTCGAACGCGCTTTCTATCTGCAATCTCTCCTCCTCGCTTACTGTGCCAAGCTCGCGTTCTACCGCCACACGTTGATACTCCGCCATATCATCGGGTCTAAATAGCCATTCAGCCGTAATGCCAGAATCTATCTTTCTCTGAACGATATAGTCTTTGGGAAGATTTGTTGAATACAGGACGGCATAATGAGGCGGTATATCAATCCAGCGCGGGACGGCCGTCTCTATCAGGGTAAGCAGACGGTCTATTCTGCCTACGGCATATATGGACGACCCTGTTTTACTCGCTTCTTTCACGGCTACACCTGGAGCCATTTCATAAACATTCGATCGGGCGCCACTGGCGATAAAAGTTCGCGTCTCTACGGCTCCAGGTAAAGCCGTACCTCCGACTGCTCTGTGCAAATAAGCCTGAAGGTAGTCTTCAAGTTCAGGCCTATCTTGGATCAGTTCCTGGCCTTTCGAAGTAAGCACCAGATGACCGCCTTCCACATCATTGACGCGCCATACGGCACCATCAGGCCGTTGCCATTGCTCCCAGGCTTCAAAATTGACCATTTGATTATTATATCATAAGCCTTGTATTTTTACAATAGGTCGTTGAGAGCTGTCTTGGCCGTGCCGACTTCGTCCCAAGGATGTTCGCCGTTTGCGTCTTCCATAGTCTTTTCGTGACCTTTACCTAGCAGCAAGACCATGTCTCCCTTGCTTGCCCGGCCAAAAGCGAACTTGATGGCTTCGACCCGGTCATGGATAAGAAACAGTTCCTTATCCCGTGTTTTGCCGGCAGTCTCAACGCCGCGAGCTATGTCCTCCATGATCTGTTCGGGATCTTCTTGGCGGTCGTCTTCTTCGCAAACAATGACTTCGTCCGCGAATTTGCCGGCCAGTTCACCCTGCTTCGGCCGTTTCCCCTTGTCGCCGCCACCCAATGAGCCGAATAGTACGATCAGCTTGCCCTTCACGGTCGGTTTTATATCCTCAAAAAGCTTCTCGAAGCTGTCCGGCGCGTGGGCATAGTCCACGATGACGTCAAAGTCCTGGCCTTCATTGATGGGCGTCATTCGCCCCTCAACGCCCTCCAGCGCCTCTATGCCCTGCTCTATCTGTTGCCGGCTCAGCCCCACGGCCTGGCCAACGCAGACTGCCGCCAGAGAATTATAAACATTGAAGCTGCCCGGTATGTGGCAGTTGATTTTATAGGTCTCGCCGTCAATTATTGTTTGATAGTGCACCCCTTTGGGGGTCAGCTCAATCTTCTCAGCCTTGACGTCGCCCTTGTCCACGCCGTACAGCACGGTGTGCTTGATGTCTTTCGCGAACAGCTCGGCGCTCGGATCATCAGCGTTAATCACTCCCGTCCTCAGACCCTGGCGGTTACGGTTGGCCAGCTTGAATAGGCGGCGCTTGGCGTCACGATAACGTTCAAATGTCCGGTGGTATACGAGATGTTCGTGTGTCACGTTGGTCAACACGGCCACCGAATACGGCACGCCCCAAACCCTGTGCTGGGCCAGAGCGTGGCTGGTCGTTTCCAGCACCAGCCATTCGGCCCCTTGGGCTTTCATCGCCTTCAGCCGCTGCATCATCTCCGGCACGCTGACATTGGTCATGTGATGCATTTGCGGCTTGATGTCCGCCCCCACGCCGTAGCCGACCGTGCTCATCAACCCCACCTTGTAGCCCGCCTCGTGCAGCATCCGGTGAATCATAAAGGAGGTGGTAGTCTTGCCGTTGGTGCCGGTAACGCCGATGACTTTCAGCCCGCGGGCTGGGAATCCATTGACGGCGTTGACCAAAATCGCTTCCGCCCAGTGTCCGTACGGCTCAACCGCCACGAACAATCCGCTAGGGATTAACTTCTTAACGGCTTTCCGGAAATTCATAATCCTAAGTATACTGTAATCTGATGAAAATCTTAGGGATTGAGACCAGCTGCGATGAGACGGCGGCGGCCGTGGTCGAGGACGGCCGGCGACTGCTTAGCAGCGTCGTGGCCTCGAGCATGGATTTGCATGTGAAATATGGCGGCGTGGTGCCGGAAATCGCCGCCCGCAGCCACATCGAGGTCATTCTGCCGGTCATACAGCAGGCACTCGACGATAGCAGCTCTAACTGGGGTGACATCGACGGAATAGCCGTGACTTATGGCGCCGGCCTGGGCGGCAGCTTGCTGATCGGCGTTATGACGGCCCGGACTTTAGCCATCGCGTTGGGTAAGCCCCTGTACGCCATCAACCACGTCGAAGCCCATGTCTACGCGAATTTCTTGACAGAGACTTCTCTGCCCGGCCTTCGATTGCCGGACGCTCAGCCGAAGTTTCCGCTGTTGGCCATTATCGTCTCCGGCGGCCACAGCCAGTTGGTACTCTTCCACGACCATTTTGATTACGCTCTGCTGGGCCAAACGCAGGACGACGCCATCGGCGAAGCTTTCGACAAGGTGGCCAAAATGCTTGGCCTGCCCTACCCTGGCGGCCCCTCTGTCGCCAAAGCAGCCAAGAAAGGCGACCCTCTGGCCTTTCAGCTGCCCAAAGCCAAGATGGATAAGTACGATTTTAGTTTTAGCGGCCTGAAGACAGCTGTTTTACGGCTGGCACAGGCGCAAATTGGGGAAAGCTATGATTTCCCGTCTACAAAGCTGCCAGAGCGCCTCTCAGAGCCCCAGAAGGCCAACATCGCGGCCAGCTTCCAGCGCGTCGCCATCGAAACAATTGTCGCTAAGGCTCGGCTGGCTTACGAAGAATTCGCTCCCGCCAGCGTCGTGATCGCTGGTGGAGTAGCCGCCAACCAGGAGCTGAGACGGCAGCTAACAGAGGCGATCCCCTTGCCCGTTGAATACCCCGACACTCAGTTATGTACTGATAACGGCGCTATGGTCGCCGCCCTCGGCTGCTTCAAGATGCTCCGAGGCCAGCCCGCGGTCGACCCATATACCCTGGATATTGATCCTAGCCTCTCAATGTAGTTTGGTTTTTGTTCATTACGCAGAAGCCGCTGTGTTTCGCAATCCTTACAGAGGTGATATGATGGAGGGCATGAAGCTGCCCAAGGTGTATGAACCCGACCTGTACGAGAGCGACATCTATGCTCTCTGGGACAAGAGCGGCGTTTTCAAGGCTGACCCGAGCAGCCACAAAGAGCATTTTTCGATCAGCATGCCGCCGCCCAATGAGACCGGCACCCTCAGCATCGGTCACGCCCTGTTCCTGACACTTCAGGACATCATGGCCCGGCACGCCCGTCAACAGGGAAAGGACGTGCTTTGGCTACCCGGTACCGACCACGCCGCGTTAGCCGTCAACGCCATCATTGAAAAGCAGCTAACCGAGGAGGGGACGGACAAACACCAGCTCGGGCGCGAGGCATTTTTAGAGCGAACCCGGCAGTTCGTCGGCAGTAGCCGCGAAACCATGCTGACTCAGATGCGAGCCATCGGCGCCAGTCCTGACTGGACCCGCTTGCGCTACACGCTGGATGACGCCCTGAACCGCTGCGTCAACGAAACTTTCGTCAAGATGTACGATGACGGCCTGATTTACAGGGGCCACCGCATAGTCAACTGGGATCCGAACCTCGAAACCAACGTGTCCGATGACGAGGTGGTCTACCAGGAAGAGCAGGGCAAGTTCTACACTCTGCAATATGGACCTTTTCAGATCGGCACGGCCCGGCCGGAGACAAAGTTCGGCGACAAATACGTTGTCATGCACCCCAAGGACAAGCGCTACGCTAAGTACAAGCATGGCGACAAGTTCGAGGCCGAGTGGATCAACGGCAAGGTGACCGCTACCGTCATCAAGGACGAGGCCGTCGATCCCAAGTTTGGGACGGGGGTCATGACCATCACGCCCTGGCACGACCACACCGACTTCGAGATAGCCGAGCGTCATGGGCTCGATAAGGAGCAAATCATCGATTTTCACGGGAAATTATTGCCGGTCGCCGGTGAGTTCGCCGGTATGCCGATCGCCGAAGCCCGGCCCAAAATCGTCGAGAAACTGGCCAAAAAGGGGCTGCTCGTCAAAACAGATGAAAACTACACTCACAACGTGGCCGTCAATGAGCGCGGCAAGGGTATGATCGAGCCGCAAATCCGCTTGCAATGGTTCGTCGACGTCAACAAGCCTGTCGTCGACTGGAAAGGCCACAAGCGCAGCCTCAAAGAGGTCTTGCAAGCCGTAGTCAATGATGGCGACATCCGGATTATTCCCAAACGTTTCGAGAAGATTTACTTTCATTGGATTGATAACCTGCGCGACTGGTGCGTCAGCCGTCAGATCTGGTGGGGACACCGCATACCGGTCTGGTACCGCGTGGACACCGACGGCCGGGAAGAAACCTATGTGGGCGTCCAACCGCCAACCGACAAGAGCGAAGGCTGGCACGAATGGGAACAGGATCCCGACACGCTAGATACCTGGTTCAGTTCGGCGCTCTGGACATGGAGTACGCTGGTTGACCCGGCGCTGGCCCAAGACTACAGCTTGCCGCTTAACGACCTGCTCAAGAAAAGCCCGGATTTCCAAGCCTATCATCCGACCAACGTCATGGAAACCGGCTGGGACATCCTATTCTTCTGGGTGGCTAGAATGATCCTGGCGACCACCTACGTGACCGGCCAGATTCCTTTTAAGGATGTTTACCTGCACGGCCTGGTGCGGGCCGAGGACGGTAAGAAAATGAGCAAGAGCCGGCCGGCGTCGATCATCGATCCGCTGGACATCATTCCAAAATACGGGGCCGACGCTTTGCGCATGGCGCTGATCATGGGTATGTCGCCGGGCAACGACCAAAGCTGGGGGCAGGGCAAGCTGGAAGCCAACCGCAACTTCTGTAACAAGCTCTGGAATATCGCCCGCTACATCGAGGATATTGTCGGCGAAGAGACGGGCAGGGCAGAGGTCAAACCCGCCAAAGCCGCCGACCATTGGGTATTGAGTAAGTTACAACACTTTCAAGAGAAAATAAATTCCGATCTAGATAATTACCGCTTCAGTGAAGCCTATGACCAGCTTTATCACTTTGTCTGGAACGACGTGGCCGACTGGTATATCGAAGCCAGTAAGGCGGCGCCCAACAAGCCGCTGCTAGCTCATCTATTAGAAGCCATTTTGACCCTGGCCCATCCGTTCGCGCCGTTCGTGACCGAAACTATCTGGCAGACACTGGCTTGGGAAGCGGATACCATTCTAGCCGGCCGGACAATGATCGAAGTTCCAAAAAGCGACAAGAGTCAAGCGGCCGATTTCGAAGAGATCCAAGCCATCGTCAAAGAGACACGGCTGATTACCAACGCTCTCCGGGTTACTGGTGTCACGCTTTATTACACTGACGTACCTTTCTTGCGTGACAACGCCGATATCATCAAACGCCTGGCCCGCTTGCACGCCGTATCTGAGGTGCGCGACGGTAACGGCCTCTTCCTGACCGACACGCGCTATCGCTGCTGGCTGGACATTGACCGGGGGGCGGCCGATGCCTACCTGAAAGAGCTTGAAGATAAACTCGCCAGGCAGAAAGAAATCATCAAGCGCCTCGAGGC
>DATKRL010000033.1:0-10276 GCA_035532255.1 Candidatus Dormiibacterota bacterium
CACGGCCCGCCATTATGCTTATGTTTAAGTCTCTCCATTGCTGAGAGACTTTTTAGTACAAAACTATTGACAATGTATATACCCATGTATATAATTCGGTATATGACGAACTTAGATAAAACTATTCTTAATGTTAAGTTAAACAAGGCTCTAAAGCAGGACGCTCAGGAGCTTGCCGATGAAATAGGTGTGCCGCTTAGCACCATAGTCATTGCTAATTTAAAAGAGTTCGTTCGTAGCCGTTCTTTAACGGTGTCGGCTTTACCTCGCTTAAAGATTGAAATAGAGAGGGAACTTGGTCAGGCAATTACTGATTATAGGCAAGGGAAGAATGTGTCTCCAGTTTTAAGTGGTAGCAAAGAAGTATCTGATTACCTTAACTCTCTATGAATGTAGTATTCCATAAAAGTTTTGAAAAAACAGTAAAAAAGCTGCCTCCTAAAGTGAAACAGAAGATGATTGAGCGCTTATCATTATTCTCTAACGACCCCCTAAACCGCCAACTCCGTAATCATGCACTTAATACGCCTTACAAGGGTAGCTATAGTATTGATATAACTGGCGACTACCGAGCTATATATGAACTAGTTGATGATAATACGGCTTTATTTACTCACATTGGTACACATAGTCAGTTGTATCGATAGTTTGAATTGAGACAAAATAGTTCCAGATTTCGTGTGCTACGGCCCGCCACATTGTATTTACGTTAAAATATGCTAGTGTAGTACGCATGGAGAGCCCTAGGCACAACAGCACACAACCCAACACAGCCAACAGCTTAGAGCAAGGGTTATATGATGGCTTAAACAATTCGACAGTTGACGGTAATTCTACAGACACTCTCAACGAGCCAAAGCAATTAGAGCATACCGATGTTTTATCAAATGGTGTTCATGCTTCGGATGAAAATCTGATCACTCCTGAACCCTCTCAAGAGATTTACCCCACACCTCCAGAAACGCCCCCAACACCGCCGCCTACAAGTCCTTAACAGAATGTACGATATGACTGATATGCAGACTGCGCCTCAACCCGACCATGAGACAGAACCTGGAGAAATATATTGGGATAGAGGTCCCTGGAATGGCGCGCGTGCCCAACTTGCGGCTTTTTTAGTTTCCTTATGTGTGGCAACAGGAGGGGGCTGGCTTGGATATAATCATGGCAAGGACGTGCAGCAGGCAGAAGAGCGGTCTAAATCCGGGCAAGTTGCTAACGATGAGTTTAAATACGGGGCTTTAGGTGCCGTAGTCAGCTTCTTTGGCAGTGAAGCGGTGCTTAACTTTGGATTAGTTGCTTTACAGCGCCGTCGATATGAGCTAACGCATCCTGGGTTGCATGCTAACGCCCCAGACAGTTCTAACTAAAATAGTTCCAGACCTCCAAGGCCACGGCCCGCCAAAGCATTAACTGCGCTACTGGACAAAATGCTGTTTTTGTGGTAGTGTTTAGGTAAGACATGGTCTTACAAAAACAAAAAGATTTACTCAATAAAATTATCAAAATGCTGGCTAACCGGCAGCTGCGCTGGCATATCTTGCGCCCCGCCTTGCTTATTGTGGTGAGTTTGGGGGTGATCGGCTTGGCTGCCTATGCTCAACCCGTGCCAAAACAAGCGCCGGTTCACCAGCTGGCCCACAAGAAGAGCGTTAGCCATCATGCGGTCGCGCCTAAGCCTAAGCCGGCTCCAACTCCAACTCCAACTCCAGCCCCAGCCCCGGCGCCTGCTCCAGCCCCGACCAAGACCTCGGCACCGCCGTCGACGCCGGTGCCCGCGATCGGCACGCCTAAGCCGGAGCCGGTGGTCACGCCTTCGCCCAGTAGCAGCGTCAGCGGTCTGACGCCTACGGCTTCGGCGCCGGCTCCTAGCTCGCCAACCCCGGCGCCAAGTTCTCAGACTACTACGGGTTACCTGTCTACTAACTGGTCCGGTTACCTGGCGGCCAACGGTACGTTCACGGCCGTTTCCGCTTCGTGGACGGCGACAATGGCGACGGGCAACGGCTCGACCACTTCGGCCGACTCCTCCTGGATAGGCATTGGCGGAGTGACTAGCGGCGACCTCATCCAGGTCGGAACCCAGAACACCATAACTGCTAGCGGCCAAGTGTCCACCTCGGCTTTTTATGAACTGCTGCCGAATGCTTCGCAACCAGTCCCCGGCGTGACTGTCGCTGAAGGTGACAATATGACCGCCTCAATCACCGAGATAAGCAGCGGGCAATGGACGGTCACTATCACCGATAATACCGACAAGCAATCCTGGACGGCCACTGTCTCGTATACCTCATCGCTGTCTTCGGCGGAATGGATAGAAGAAGACCCTAGCTACGTGTCAGGCAAACTGGTTCCTTTCGATAATTTCCACGAAGCCGTCTTCACGGCCGGGTTGGCCACGCAGAACGGCGCCAGTGTCACTATCGCCGCCAGCACTGCCCAGCCGGTTACCATGGTTGATAGCAATGCTCAGTCCATAGCGATACCATCGGCCATTGGCAGTGACGGCGCCTCCTTTACCGTTAGTCCGTAGACCTAAAATAATTCCAGACCTGTTCCGCCAAGGTCCGCACAAAACGCCTATGCTAAGATTGATCCATGGCTAGGTTAGGCAAGGCAGCTTCAATCACGGGAATTATTATCGGGACCCCTGTTTTTATTGTCTTGGCGTTTATATTGTACGGGCTCATCAGTAATCAAATTCTTCGGCACAATCTTCAATATGAGGCTTCCCAGTTACAGACTCCGCCAGGCTGCGTCAAAAACTACAGCTATTACAAAGCCGGCGGCTGGTTTTTTGGCACCGATGACGCTTCGCATTTACAGCAAGAATATAAGTGCAAGACAACGGGCGGGGTGGCGTACGATGCCATCGTGGCCAATTTAACCAGCCGGGGATACAAAGTTGTCACGGATGACTCACTGCCGCGCCACAATGATTTAGGTCCTGACAACGTGGGCCTGGCTTATAGCTTTATCTACGCCTCAAAACACCGCACCGCGAACTACGATTTTCATCCGAATCAGCCAAACTGCTGTGATGTTAATGGGTTGATAGTTGTTCAGGCCAACGATTTAAAGAATATCCAGGTTACCGGCATCTCGCTGAGGCTTGAATAGTTCGGAACACCGACTCAATGCTCCGCCAAGAGGAAAGCTTTAAGAACTGTGCTCTAGTTGCTCCGCGATTTCAGATAGGTTCGTGCCGATCAGTACCGCGTCTGCCGCTGCATTAATATCCTCTAAAGATATGATATTACTGGCCTGGCATAACCAGCCGCCGAAGAGCTGACGAGCCTCGCTAAATGAGGTGCTTTTGAGTCCGCCAGTTGTCAAATCCCGGCTATTCCAAACCGCTCTTTGGCTGGTTGCTAAGCGGGCCAACCCTTCTAGTGAAGCCGGCTCTACAAGGCACTTGTCCAAATGTGCCCCAGGAACTCTGCCAACTACCAGTACTAAATCCGCGCCGCAATCCAAGGCCCGGCTGATGTCCTCATCGCTGGCATGGATGCCTTTGGCCAGCAAGGGCTTATTTGTTAAGCCTCTGGCCTTTTTCAGCAAGTGAAAAGATCCTCCCCACCGCGGATCGGTATGAATGGACACCGTGTCCCCAACGTCGTCAGCTATGGCGAATAACTCGTCCCAACTTTTTGCTGATTGCCAGCCAAAAGGAGAGCGCGTTTTTACCTCGGCGATGATCTCTATGCCTTTATACACACTGTTTATATTACAGGTTCGCGGCGCAGAATTTGAAAAAATAGGGCCAGACTCAGACCATAATACCTTCGCCTCGCGCGGAGGTATTATAATAAGGGTAGGTAAAAGGAGGAGGCATGGCTTTGCGACTCAGCAGTCCGGCTATAGAGGTCAACGGGCAATTTCCGGTTGATTACACCTGCAATGGCAGGAATGTCAGCCCGCCGCTGGCCATATCTGGAGTTCCCGCGGCGGCGCGGTCACTGGTTTTGATATTCGATGATCCGGACGCGGCCAAAGAACCGGCCGGCCGGGGAAGAACCTTTGACCACTGGGTGCTCTACAATATTCCGTCGGTAGATCAGGAAATTCCGGAGAACTCGGTCCCGGCATCAGCCCAAGCCGGCCAAAACGGCCGCGGCAGCAGCGAATATGTCGGACCATGCCCGCCGACGTTCCGGCACGCCTATTACTTCCGTCTTTTCGCTCTCGGACGCGAGCTTGAGCTGCCGGAGTTGCCAACCAAAGCGCAGGTCCTGCAGGCTCTCGAGGGGAACATTATCGAAGAAAACGAGCTGGTCGCCTACTACGAACAGCCAGCCAAAAAATAAGCATAAACGGGCTCAACTTTTATACGATCTTATGCGATAATGGATGATACGTGACAAAGTCATGGGTTAGATTAACAAAGGAGATAGAGCTTATGAAGACTTTTTCTAGGCAGGACAAGTCAGCTGGCTTCGCGATTGTCGAAACGCTGCTTGTTCTGATCATTCTAGCCGCGATTGTCGGCGTGGGGGCGTACGTTGTCCGCCAGAAGCACAACGCGAACAGTACCCTGGGCAGTACGGGCGGCACCGCGACGTCCGTCAAGGCACCGTCCGGTACGACAACCGGTATCGATCAATTGACTCAGCAAGACGCCCAAACCGAGGCCGGCATTGATAGCGCGGCTGATTCCGGCGCGCAACAGTCGGCCACCAGCGCGAATAGCGCTGTCAATAACGTGGGAGGGGCATACAATGAAACTAACCTCTAATATCTCTAACAAACTTGCTATCACCAGCTCGCTAGTCGGCATGGTCTGTTTAGTGTTAGCGCCTGTCAGCGCCTATGCTGTCGGCCGGCCAGCCGCCGCGACGGCAGTGGCGACAAGGGGAGCCGCCGCTAATGCCGCGCCCAAAGCCTCAGGTTTCTGCAACGGCCTGTCGAACAAATCCGACACCACCACTGGCCGTGTCACGGCTCTGAACAGTAAAGTCACCCAGGCTTGGGCCCAGCAAGACCAAAAACTGGCCGCCCAGTTCCAAAAAGTTGACCAAGAAGTTAGCACTGACCGCCAGAAATCCGACACCAATCTGAATAGCGACTTCTCCAAGCTAGAGGCCAAAGCCACCACGACCGCCGAAAAGCAAGCTGTACAGACCTACGAGGCGGCAGTCCAAAACGCCATCACCACTCGCCGCGCCGCCTATGACGCCGCCCGGCAGACCTTCCGCACCGGCGTGCAGAACGCCATCACCACCCGCCGCGCCACGGCAACGGCCCAGATTAACACCTTCCAGAGCTCCGTCAGCTCGGCTTTCAGCACCGCAAAAGACAGCTGCGCGGCCAGTTCGCCGGATAGCCAGACCATCCGCCAAACCTTGCAGGCTAGCCTGAAATCGGCCCGCGAGACATTCCAAAGTGACCGCAAGAGCGATGCCACCGTCGGCAGCCAGGTCAAACAACTTGTGGCTACCCGCCAAGCGGCTTTCAAAGCCGCCGACAAGACATTCCAGGACAGCCTCTCAGCCGCCCGCCAAGCCCTCAAACAGGCCTTCGGCAGCAACGCCAACTCTATTTAGCAGAGATCATAGCTCCCCACATAGACATTTATAGCGGTAACGCTTATTATGTCTATACATGTCTCTAGAACAAACAGACCCGAAAGGGCCAAATCATCATGAAGCCTTGGACGAGATTGGTGTGGGGGCATTCGCGGAAAGGGAGATTGTTGGGCCTGATGGCGAGTCTACGACCCTAGTGGAACTCATGGGAATTTGCGGAGGAATCGGGCAGGCAATTAAGATACACCTTGAAGGTCAGAAAAGGGCTGCCGAGCGGTATGGCGCTGGTTTTGATTCTTCAGCCGCAATGGAAGATTGGCTCGAAATAGCGAACGCGAATGACGGGGAGCTTATGAGATCGACCCACCAGGCCGCCAACGTCGATCACGGCGCCGCTCTCGCAGCGGTGGAAAAAAAATAGGCCCCAAAAAGAGCATGAAGAAGCGCTGAAACAAACCCAGAACGCATCGCGGGAAAAGGCAGAGACCGCTACACGCCATGGCGGGGGCCATGGCAGCTCGTCCCAAAAAACTGAGCAAATGGCCCAAGATGAAACCAGGGCTAGAGCTGTCCGAAGCCGACTGGAGAGAGAAGCGGTTGATGCCCAGACCGAGGCCCGGGTGAAGGTCCGGCAGGCCTTTGACGATGAAAAGTTCCGCCAGATAGTTATCGAAGAAGAACGGGCACAGTTGGCCAGAGCCGAGGCCGAGGCCAAAGCCAAAGGCAGCGGAAACAAGCCGGCCGCCGAAGAACATCCTGAAACCCGCGCCGCCAAACCGACGGCAGCACCGGTTATCCGCAGCGAAGCCCCGCCTCATAAGTCAATCGAACGGGTCGTGCCCGGGCTGTCAGTCGAGCGGGCTGAGCCGCCTAAGCCGCAGGCGCCGGCTGTTGCCGATAAACGGGTAGCCGCGGCGGCAAACGTCGAGCTTCTAACACCGCCCGTTCCGCCAGATGAAAAAGCAATCGACATCGGCCAAGAGCCGGCCGGCGACTTCTTGCTTGAGGCCGAGGCGTTTGAGCCCGGCGAACCGGCTGATGCCGAATTTGTACCGGAAGAAAGGATGATTGGTAGCTTGGTGGTTAGCCAGGAGGAGTTGTTGGACGAGATTCCCGGTCTGGCCGCTTTTTATGGCGAATGGGCCGAAGCGGAGGCGTTCGAACAGTTTGATTATCCGGAAGGGCTGCCGCTGGGAACCCTGTTGGAGCTAAGTTTGTTCAACGAAGATTCACTGACCGAGGAGCCCGAGAAAACATCTGCCGCAATCGCTTCCGAGTATCTGTTTGAGGCCGCTGAAACGCAACCTGATCTAGTGGCGTTATTAGAATCCCTGGAGCCGGAGCAGGCCGAAGCCGTCCAACCTGTGCTGAGCGTCATAGCGCGATTAGCTCGTCAGATTCAGGAATTGCCGGACATCACAGAAGACGCGGCTGGCGCAACGGAAAAGCTGGTCATGGAACAGGCGCTGGAACAGTGGTGCGAACGGCTGTTCGAATGTTTTAACATCGAGGCGGATCCCGAAATGATAAGACAATTCGCTCAGCTCATGACGGGCAGCGAGTTAGTCGCAAGCACTAACGAGGAGTCTCTTGCAACCGCGACTCTAACAGATGAGGGGACGCATGAGCATAAAGCCACCGACAGCCTGGCCGCGCTCAGCCGTCTAGCCCATGATATTAAGCAAAAACTTCATCTGCCTCTGTGGCTGGGTCGGTACACTCTTCGCGTCGCCGCGGCCTAGCTCTCTGCTATACTGCTCTAGAATATGCTGACCATTTATATTAAGGATCTAGTAGTTGAGGCCAGGCATGGCGTTCATCCAGAGGAGAAAGAACATCCCCAGCGGTTTATTTTCAACGTCGAGCTGACTCTCGATAGCGACCGCGCCGGTGTTTCGGACGATCTGGCGGACACGCTGGATTATAGCGAACTGCGGCGAAAGGTTATAGATACCGCGCAGAATAATTCTTTTAACCTGATAGAACGGCTGGCCGGGGAAGTCGCCAATCAAATTTTGCGTGACAAGCGAGTCAGCAAAGTCGTCATCTCGATAGATAAACCGGACGTCTACGACAATGGTATGCCTGCCGTTAGGCTGGAAGTAACGTCTGGGGTCGGCGGCTGATATAATAGTGCGGTACTGCTGCCACCTTAGCTCAGTTGGCTAGAGCGCCGCTTTCGTAAAGCGGAGGTCTGGGGTTCGACTCCCCAAGGTGGCTCCATGTCAAACGAAAACCGGGCGGGTGTCGTATAACGGCTATTATGCAGCCTTCCCAAGGCTGAAACGCGGGTTCGACTCCCGCCACCCGCACCACGAGTGGTACAATAAGATCTAAATATGGCAATATCGAAACAGTATTTTCACGATCATTTAGTGATGTTATTACTCAGCGTCAACGTCTTTTTGGCGGTCGGCGGCGGCCTTTTCATCTTACTGAGTCTGAGTTCGGGCCACAGCAACGGCTACATTATCCAGTGCCGTGATTGCTCCAATCCGGCCGCGGTCAACAAGTTCACCAACGGTGGTATTACCGGCTTGCTGAGTTTCGTGGCTTTCGCTGGGCTGGTGCTGGTAGCTCATACCGTTTTGAGCTTAAGGGCTTACAAAATCCATCGCCAGCTGGCCATTGTCATCCTGACGCTCGGTATCTTGCTGCTTATACTCACGATCATAGTCAGCAACGCCCTGCTAGTGCTACGGTGATGTCATGACGGACCTGGAGATCCCCTTCGAGAAAGACCGCCACGGCCATTACCGCTTTTTTGAAATTTTGCCCGGGGCGCTCAGCTGGCTCATGTTGTTCGCGCCGATTATCCTAAGTTTTATAAACGTCACGGCGGCCGTTTTCTTCGTCCTGTCCTATCTGTTGGTCTTCTTCGTGCGCAACATGGCTTACGCGGTCCGCGCCATCGCCGGTTACCGTACCATGAAACACCACATGCGGCTTGATTGGAACGGCTTGGCTGCCGACATCAACGCGGGGGAGGTGACAAGCGCCTCAATTGAACGCCCCAGATGGCACCTCTCCAACCTTAAACGGCTCGATCGGCGCTCACCGGCTATTCAGCCCGGTGAACTATTGCACGCCGTTATTATCGCCACCGTTAACGAGACCAGGGAAGTGCTCGAGCCAACCATTCAGGCCGTTATCGACGCGGATTACGACAGCAAGAAGATTATTCTAATGATTGCCTATGAGGCACGGGCCGGCGACGAGGCTGAGCGGCGCGTCCAGACACTGATCAATCTGTACGGCGACCAGTTTTACCACGCCATGGCGGTCAAACATCCCGCCAACCTGCCGGGCGAAGTGATCGGTAAGGGCGGCAACATAACTTACGCCGCTCGGGCTCTGCAAAAATACCTGAAAAAGGAAAAACATGACCCCGCTCGGGTCATTGTCACCACGCTCGACGCCGATAACCGCCCCGATAAAAGCTACTTCGCGGCTCTCAGCTATCTCTACTGCGCGGTACCGAACCCACTCCGGGCTTCATATCAGCCGCTAGCCATGTTCACTAATAACATCTGGGACGCGCCGTCGCTGATGCGTATCATCGCGACCGGCAACAACCTGTTCTACATCGTCAATACGCAACGCCCGCATCTGGCGCGTAACTTCTCGGCCCACGCTCAGCCGATGAGCGCCCTGATCGACATGGATTTCTGGAGCACCCGCACCATCGTCGAGGACGGCCACCATTTCTGGCGCTCTTATTTCCATTATGACGGGGATTACCGGGTCTACCCCTTAAGTATTCCTATCTATCAAGACGCCGTGCTAGCCGATGGCTATTGGAAAACGTTCAAAGCCCAGTTTTATCAGCTGCGCCGCTGGACTTACGGGGCCTCTGACGTGGCTTATATCGCCGACAAGGGCTTTTGGCATAAAAACGAGGCCCCCAAGGCTGACGTCATCGCCAAACTGGCGCGAACACTGTGGGACCACGTCAACTGGGCCACGGCCGCGCTGCTTATCTGGTATATCGGCTTCGTGCCGGCCTTATTCCATCCTCAGAACATTGCCGCCAACGAACTGCCGCTGATCGTCAGTCGCATCCAAAGCGTCGGCATCCTCGGCCTGCTGGTCCTGATCTATGTTTGTCTTGTGACACTGCCGCCCCGTCCGGCTCGTCACAAGCGCCACCGCTCTGTGTTTATGCTGGCGCAATGGGTACTTTTGCCTGTTAGCAGCGTCTGTTTTGGCTCGTTGGCCGCCTTTAATTCCCAAACCCGTCTAATGTTCCGGCGTTATCTTACGAAGTTCGACGTCACCGAGCATGCCGTCAAGACTGCTAGCGGCCGCACTATCACCTCCAAAGCTGACCCCACCAAAGCCTAGCCCTTGTGGAACGCCTGGTAGTGGACGCTGGCGGCTTTGTCGAAGCGGTTAAGCGCCACCTGGGCAACCAGGGCGATGTCCGAGCTATCCAGCGTGCCTTTAGTAACGCGGCCGCGTAGTTTGTGAATAACTGTCTCTGTCAGGCTCTTAGCGTCGCTAAGAGCGCTTTTACGGTGTTGGCAGCTCCGATGGAGGCTCAGAAAGAGTTTATCGCGCTGAAAAGGCCCTAAACGG
Organism: Candidatus Dormiibacterota bacterium; assembly: GCA_035532255.1. Classification (GTDB taxonomy): domain Bacteria; phylum Patescibacteriota; class Saccharimonadia; order Saccharimonadales; family UBA4665; genus DATKRL01. Next base: position 10,104 of record DATKRL010000033.1, read on the forward strand.
TTTCCGCGCCGCACGGCCCAGGCCAACTCATACTGAACAGACTCGGTAGTACTAAAAACCGCGCCGCACTGCAGGCATTGCCGGCGCCGCCATACCTGGTTGCCCTTATGTTGCCGGCGAGAATTGCTAACCTTGGTCTTGTCACCACAATGTACACAAACCATGTCAACATA
>DATKRL010000034.1:0-7807 GCA_035532255.1 Candidatus Dormiibacterota bacterium
CTGCACATTATCCCGGGCAACTCATTAACTGAAGTAAGGTTCTTAAGAAATAACTTAGTACTTGGGTACCAGCAGATAGCAACGCCTAAATCACTCCAGTTTTAATTTTGTGATGCTACTGTTTTAATTTTGGGTTAACAGTGACTTGTCAATGGCACTGTGGATTATTTTACAGAGGCCGCACAATTTATCAAAGCCATAACTTCATATTGCTCCACATATTCTTTAACGATGAATTGAAGCTGGATATACAAAAAAGTAACAATACCGGTCAGAGAGTTTTTGCTGATATAGGATCCATCTACTCGACCGTAACTGACTTGGCCAGGTTGCGGGGGTGGTCGACGTCATAGCCGCGGGCCATGGCGATGTAATAAGCGAAGAGCTGGACGGCGACGGCTTGAAGGAGGGGCTGGGTTTCTAATAGCGTGTCAGGGATGTAAATCACGTCATCGCAAAGCCGCTCGACGGTCTTGTTGCCTTCGGTGGCGATGGCCACGACGGGTCCGCCGCGGGCGCGGATCTCCTGGACACTGGAACAAGTCTTTTCCAGCAGCGGCGAGTCAGTGGCTATGGCGAAAGTCGGGAAATCCTTATCAATCATGGCCAGCGGGCCGTGCTTCATCTCGCCGGCGGGGTAACCTTCGGCGTGAATGTAGGAAATTTCTTTAAGCTTAAGAGCGCCCTCCATAGCCATGGGGTAAGCGTACTGACGGCCGATGAATAAAAAGTCCCGGTACTTGGCGTATTTTTCGGCGATTTGTTTAATGTCGTCAGCCTTGTCCAAGATGGCCTGGGCTTTTGCCGGCAAGGCGTTGAGCTCTTTGATTAGCGGTTTGAAGCGCTTGGTGCTGCCGTTGCTAAGGTGCAGCGCGATCTGGGCCAGGACGGTCACCTGGGCGATAAAGGCCTTGGTGCTGGCGACGGACTTCTCGGGCCCGGCGTGGCAGTAAACGCCGGCATCGGTCATGCGAGCGATGGTGCTGCCGACCGTGTTAACGATACCGAGGCGCAGGACGCCATAATCCTCAACTTTTTTGATGGCGGCGATAGTGTCGGCGGTTTCGCCGGACTGCGAAATGGCTAGTAGCGCCGTACTCCGCGAAAACGGCTCGTCGCGGTACTTGAACTCGCTGGACGACTGAACCTCGACCGGTATGCCGGCCAATTCTTCTATCAAATATTCACCGACCAGTCCGGCGTAATAAGAGGTGCCGCAGGCGACGATAACTATGCGATCAATGTATTTCAACTGCCCCAGAACGCTCTCCAGGCCACCGAGCTTGACCAGATTTTTGTCAGGGAGAGACCGTCCCAGGGTGGCCGAACGGATGGTTCCCGGCGCCTCGAAGATTTCTTTTAGCATAAAGTTGGGGAAGTCGCCGAGCAAGGCATGGCCGTTGTCATAATCCAGCAGCTCGGCTTCCGGAGCCGGCTGCTTGCTATCCTTTAGATTGTGGACGGTAACCTTGTTGCCTTTGATAATGGCTACGTCATAGTCATTGAGATAAATGACCTTTTTGGTGTATTCCATGAGCGCCATGGGGTCCGAAGCCAAGATGTGTTCGCCTTTACCGACGCCGATGACCAGCGGGCTGGACAGACGGGCGGCATAAAGGGTGTCTGGTTCGTCAGTGGTGATGGCCGCGATGGCGTAGGCGCCGCGGACGTCATTCAAAGCCGCCTCGAAAGCCGCTTCGAAGGAAGGCAGCTGCTTGGAATAATAATCGATCAGGTTGGGCACGACCTCGGTGTCGGTTTCCGAAACGAAATCGTAGCCGGCGGCCTTTAGCTTGTCTCTCAGCTCGTCAAAATTCTCAATGATGCCATTGTGGACGACCGAGATCGTGCCGGCATTGTTGGTCTGGGGATGGGCGTTGGTCATGGTTGGCGCGCCGTGGGTCGCCCAGCGGGTGTGGCCTATGACCAGGTTGGAATTCAATTGTTGTCCGACGACGCTTTGGACCAATCCACTAACGCGTCCGGGCTGCTTGACGACCTTATTTTGGCCTTGCTCGATCAAGGCGATGCCCGCCGAATCGTAGCCGCGGTATTCCAGGGCCTCCAGGCCGCTCAAAACTACGTCTACGCCTGATTTTTTGCCAATATAGCCAACGATTCCGCACATCTGCTATTTACGTGACCTTTCAGCTAAACATTCTTTAATATAGTTTCTCATATTTTGGGAAAATACCGCCACCGAAAATTGGTCGGCGTGCTCGGCGATCGCCTCGTAGTCAAATGATTTGGCCGTGGCCGTTTCCAGCGCCTTGGCCAGGCTTTTAACGTTCTGCTTATCGAAAAGCAGGCCGGTCTTGCCCGGCACTACGTAGTCCGTCGCGCCGCCTTTATTATAAGCGATAACCGGTGTGCCGGCAGCCATGGCCTCAACGGCCACGATGCCGAAGTCGTCCATGTTGGGCAGAATGAAGCCGAGCGCCGTCCCAAAATGATCGACAATCTCGTTATCGTTGACATTAGTCAGGAACGTCGTCCCGCGCCCTGGCAGTTTATCGGCCAACTTTTCTAGCCGTTTGTGGTCGGGTCCGTTGCCAATGACCACTAGCGGCACCCTGATTTCATCGCAAGCCCGGATAGCCAGGCTGAACCGCTTGTAAGGCGTCTGGCGCCCGGCCACCACGAAGCCGTGGCGCAGAGCCGTTTTGTCCCGCGCGCGGAAGCGGTTGGTCTCGACCGGCGGCGCGATGACCACCGAATCACGACGATAATAGCGTTTGATCATGGCCTGGGTGTGCGTGGAATTCGTCACCAGATAATCGGGCCGCTTGGCGGCGCGGCGGTCCCAGCGCCTAAGCGGACCGGCCAACAGCCTAAGCCCGATACGGGCCAGCCAGTTGAGTCCGCGCGGAAAACCCGGGCGCTTCAAATACTCGTCGTAACGGACCCAGTAATATTGCGTGGGCGAGTGGCAATAACAGATGTGTAACGTGTTTGGACCGGTACGTACGCTCTTGGCTTCGGCACCGCTGGAGGATAACACCAGATCGTATTCACTGAGGTCTAGCCGGCTGAAAGTCCAGGCCCGCAGCAAGGGCAGGAACTTTTTGAGGCTTTTGGGCAATGTTTGCAGCCAGGTGGTACGAACGTCCGCCTCGGCGAACCAATCGATCTTGTCGGGGTCGTATTGCGACGTGTAGATCGGCGCCTCAGGATAGAGCTTGTGGAGCTCATAAACCACGCGCTCGGCGCCGCCGATGCCGGTCAGCCAGTCGCAAACTATAGCGACTTTCATGCCCGGGTTCCCTTGTGAAACAGCACTACCCAAAAAGTTTTAGCCAGAATCACCAGGTCGTTCCAAAAGCTCCAGTTTTGGACGTAATACAGATCGAGCTTGCGCCGCTCGGCGAAACTCAAGTCACGCACGCCGGAAATCTGGGCCAGCCCGGTCATGCCGGACTTGACGCTCAGAATCAGGTTTTTGTGGTCGGATTTATCCAATTCGTAGGCCACCAGCGCCCGCGGTCCGACCAGGCTGATGTCGCCGCGCACCACGTTGATAAGCTGCGGCAGTTCGTCCAAGCTGGTTCGGCGAATGAAGCGGCCGACGGCACTGACGCGAGGATCGTTGGGTAGTTGGTCGCCTTCGGCCCGGTATTTTTGGAGCAAATCAGGGCGGTCCATTTGAGCGAAAGTTTCTTCCGGTGACAGGCCGCTATAGCGCGGTTTGAGCGAGCGAAATTTAAAAATCTTGAACTTGGTATTAAAACGGCTTAGTCGTTCCTGGCGGAAGAAAACCGGCCCACCGTCAGACAGCTTGACCGCGATAGCGATCAGCAGCATGAAAGGCGAGGCAATAATTAGCAGCAGGCCGCCGAGCAACAGGTCTGTCAAGCGTTTGACCACCCGGCCCCAACCGATCAGGGCGGTCTGGTGGACAGCGATGATCGGCACGCTGTGGAACAAATCAACTTCAATCTTACCAACAAACAGCTCGCTGTTGCCGGGCACGAACCGGTAGGCCGCGTGATGTTCCTGGGCGTAAGTCAGGATCTCGTCGTTTTTGTCGGTAGCGGCATAAAGTTCGGTCTGGATGATGGTGTGCAGTGGCCGCCCGCGCAGATGGCGCACGGCGTCAGTGAAGCTCGCGTATTGCCGATAAGAAGCATCCGGCTTAAGCGGGTGCTTGACACCGCCCACTACGCCGATAATCTTGTAGCCGGTAACGGGGGTGTTAGCCAGGGCCTCGAGCAGGCGGTGGGTGGTTTTGGTATCGCCAACCAGCAGCACATGGTTAATGCCTATGCCATAGCTGAATAATTTGCGGCGCAGACCGCGGGCAATCGTTCGTGACAGCAGGGCGAAGAAGAAAGCCAGCCCGAAGCCGTAGATTGTCACCAGCCGGCCCGGAAAAATGGCCGTATTCGTCATGTAGCTGTAGCTGATGACGAACAGAATGCCAATAAACGAGCCAACCAATAGCCGTCCCAGTTCGGCGAAGCGTTTTTCATAAATCCGTAAGTTATATAGGCCCAGCAGCCCGAAAATCAGTATCCAGAATGGCAGCAGACTGATCAGGATAGCGATGTAGGTGTGCGAGTGGACGTTGGCGCTCAGCGGTTCGTGGCTCAGGGTCACGCGCAAGATGTAGGCGATCGTAAAAGCCACGGTGATGGCCAGGGCGTCACCGATGATTAAGAAGATATTGTAGACGAGCGAAGCGTTATTTTTCATGGAACTGCTTATAGATAGGGAAACCTAAGCTATACTAAATTGTAGCATTATGAAGATATCGGCGTTGAAATATACGGTTTTGACGTGGGTTAGCGGTCTTGTTACGGCAATCCTGCTGCTCATGCCTTTCCACGCCTTTCTGACCGTTTGGCTGTCAAGCTTGCTCGGTCATTATATGGCCCTGCGCCTCTGGAAAGAGGCGCTGCTGGTGCTCTGCGTGGTCGGAGCGCTTTATCTAATTGTCACTGACCACAAGATACGCTTTCACACCCTGTCACGGCGGCTTGTCTGGCTGATTCTGGCCTATATGCTGTTGACCGTGATCTGGGGGCTGCTAGCGCTCAACCAACACGACGTAACCAAGAAAGCCCTGGGCTACGGGCTGATCGTCAATTTGCGGTTTTTAGTCTTTTTTTTGGTGACTTGGGCAGTGGCGCTCAGGCTTGGACGCTTGAAAACCAACTGGCCGCGCCTGGTTTACTGGCCGGCTATTGCGGTCGTGGCTATCGGATTGCTGCAAGCTTTTGCCCTGCCGAATGACTTCTTGCGGCATTTCGGCTATGGCCCGGCCAGTATATTGCCCATCGAAACCATAAACCACAACCAGAACTATATCCGGGTTTTTTCTACCCTGCGCGGCGCCAATCCATTGGGCGCCTATCTGATAATTCCGATCAGTCTGGTCAGCGTTTGGCTACTGCGCGGCCGGCGCAACTGGCGCCAGGCGTTGTTCCTAGTGGCGGCGCTGGTCGTCCTGTTCTTTACTTTTTCGCGCAGCGCCTGGGTCGGCGCCGGCCTGAGCGTTGCCGTGATACTGTTTCTAGGCAGGCTGTCGCATAGGTCACAGAAAATCTCGTTGGTCGTGGCGGCTGGCTTAGTAGTTGTCGGGGCGGCTTTGGCAGTGGGTTTCCGCCACGACACCCGCTTCCAGAATTTCATTCTGCACACTCAGACGAACTCCGCGGTACCGACTACTTCCGACCAGGGCCACACGGCGGCGATCAAAGCCGGTCTGAACCAACTCAGCCACCACGCGCTTGGCAACGGCCCGGGCACTGCCGGCCCAGCTAGCTTCTACAATACCGGCCACCCGGTCCGCGTAGCTGAGAATTATTACATCCAGATAGGGCAGGAAGTCGGCTGGCTGGGCCTGCTGATGTTCTTGCTAATTAATGCTGGAGTCGGCTACCTGTTATTTGTCAGGCGGGACGACCCGTTGGCGCTGGCCTTGTTCGCCAGCCTGATCGGCATAACGTTTATCAATATGCTATCTCATGCCTGGACCGACGATACGCTGGCTTATATCTGGTGGGGGCTGGCTGGTATAGCCATGGCGCCGGACGCCAAACCCCGGGATATTCGGGATGACGAGGCGTAAAGCCGCCATCTCGCGCGGCACCGCGATCCAGTTCGGCAAGTACCTGGCCGGCGGCAGCGTTTACTTCTGGAGCGGCTATGCCATTTTTGCCTTGGGCTACTCGGTTCTGCACCTCTGGTGGCTGTGGGCCAAACTGGCCGCTGACGCCATTGGCTGGACGTTGAACTACGTGGCCCAGCGTTACTGGGCGTTCACGCCTGATCATCCGCATCTAAGTGAAATGCAGCACGTCGGCCGCTATCTTTTTATTGAGTCCATTGGCTTTATCGTCGATTACGCCATCATTGCCGGACTAAAAGCTGTCGGCATCACGCCTTACATCGGCTTTTTCGTTTCGGCCGGCTTCTTCACCGTCTGGAGCTACCTCTGGTACAAATACTGGGTGTTTCCGGCCCAGTGACCGCCGCCACTTCCAAGAGCGCCCGGCTAGTGGCATAATATAAGCATGAACGAAAAACAGACATCCACCGCCAAAACGATCCGTCCCACCAAAAAGCAAAAAGAACTACTGGGTTTTATAGAAACCTTTATCGCCGAGCATGGCTACAGTCCCAGCTACCGCGAAATCATGACTGGTCTCAACTACACCTCGGTGGCCACGGTGGCGCTGCACGTCAACAACTTGATCAAACGTGGCCACCTGCGCAAACGCGACCGTTCGGCCCGCTCGCTGGAGGTGTCCACCGCACCGGAGACGAACAAAGTGACTTCCAACCAGATCGCTCCGGCCGAGGAGAAGTGGCTGGTCGAAAAAGTCGAGCACGCCTTCCTGCAAGTAGAAAACATCGGTGGTGAGTTGGTCGAAACCAGCCTCGACAACTTATATGTCCTAATCGGCGCGCTCAAAGTCCTAGGCCTGGAAGGCGCGGCCCAGAGTTTCATGCCCCGGCTGAACACTCTCAAGCAGCGGCAGACAACCTGACCCCCAAGTATTGCGGTAATTAATACTATATCTAGCGTGCCGGCGCGGTGCTACACTACTAAATAGTACGAATTTAACAAATAGAAGCTGGAATCCCGTGCGAATCGGGAACTGTGCCGCAACGGTAATGGCGTTAGCCTAAGTCCGATACAGCTGACAAAGCCTCTCGAGCAAGAGCAAAACCGAAGCCGCATAGTCTTCTTTAGCCCTCGCTCGCAAGAGCAGAGGGTATTTTTATGGCCGCCGCAGCCGAACTGCAAGCACAACCCAGTCAGGAAAAGTATGCTCATTCATATGGCACGCTGAGGGCAATGGGCGCCCTGATTGTCGCCCGGGAGATCTCGTGGGAAGAGGCTCCGGCCACCCAGCAGAGCTTTGCTAATTTCTTAACCGGCGTACAAGAGATGATACGAACCGACCCTGAATTTAGCGGCCAATTGGACATTGATGGCAAGCCTAAAGAGCGCCAAATAATAGACGGCCAAGCTTGTGATATTGACGGCAGGCCCTTAGTTGATATGGTAAGGACGGGCCTGCGGGAGTCCGAAGCACTGGCCCGCGACGAACCGGCGTTCAAGAGCCAGGCTATTCGAGATAAAGGTGATGAAATGGTCGCCGAAATGGGCGATGACTTGTTACCGGGCCAGAGCGGCTTCGCGGTTAGCATGGCGCCTAAAAAGGCCCTGCGTGAGCACCCAGAAATCTACAGGGATCACTTTGGTTACCGCTATGACCTTATCTACATCCAGTCGTATTCCAAGCAAGACGAAAGCCTTTGGACGGGCTTTTGCTCAATAGAAGTTAAGGACGAAAAA
>DATKRL010000035.1:0-15154 GCA_035532255.1 Candidatus Dormiibacterota bacterium
GGGTCGACGGAACTGTAGTCGACACCACTGGCGGCATAGGTTTTGGCGGGTTCGGCCACTGGCTTAAGGCTCCTCTTACTGACTTATTATAACAGAAGCTTTAGGGGCTTGTCAGGCTTGCTTGTTATGGTTTATTATAAGAGTAAGTGAGTCGCGAGCGATGCTGGTATTTTCGCTGTTTATCAGCCTTTCCAGAGCATTCCCGGCGTTCTTGTCGCTTCACTAGAGTAAATAACAGGAGTGAACATGCCCTTAACGGCTGACATGGACGAACTCAAAGAGAAGTGCGCGGTATTTGGTACCATCACACCCCAAGCCGACCAACAAACGGGCCCCGAAGCGGCCCGTTTAACTTTTTATGGACTGTGGGCGCTGCAGCATCGTGGCCAGGAAAGTTCGGGAATTGTCAGCAGCGACGGTCGCCGGCTTTACCGCCACGCTGCGCCCGGCCTGGTGGCCACTGTTTATCGCGAAGAAGACCTGGAGCAACTGCCGGGCAACATGGCCATTGGCCACAACCGCTACTCTACTTCCGGTGGCGGCGATGACCGCTATAACCAGCCGCTCATTGATGACAAATATAATTTCGCTTTTGCCCACAACGGCAATCTGCCGGACTTGACTAAGCTCGAAGAATTTTTGGCCGCCCGCGGCGTTAGCCCGGACAAGCATAATGATTCCGGCATGATGATGGCGGCTATCGGCTGTTATATGGATGACGGTCTAGACCTCATCGACGCCATTAAAAAAACTTACCCCCTGTTCACGGGGGTTTTTTCGGCCGTAATTATGGATGCCAAGCGGCTGATAGCCTTTCGTGATAGCTGTGGCATCCGGCCGCTGTCAATCGGCACGCTCAAGGACGGCTATGTCGTGGCGTCCGAAACTTGCGCCTTTGACACGATCGGCGCTGATTTCGCACGCGATGTCGGACCCGGCGAACTGGTCGTAATTGATGAAAAAGGCATCACCTCTCACAAGGTAGTCGAAGGCCAACAAAAGCTTGACATCTTTGAGATGGTTTACCTGGCCCGTCCGGACAGCCTGCTGCTGAACAAACGGGTCGATTTGGTACGGCAAAACTTCGGCCGCGCCCTGGCCAAGGAATTCCCGATTGAAGCCGACGTGGTCATTCCGGTGCCGGAGTCCGCTATTCCGGCCGCGATCGGCTATTCACAAGCCAGCGGCGTCCCGTTCGAGATGGCTCTTATCAAAAACCGCTACATCCACCGGACGTTTATCCAGCCGACGCCTCAGCTCCGCGAGCGTGACCTTAAAATGAAGCTCAACGCCGTTACTGAACTTATCGAGGGACAGCGGGTTATCCTGGTTGACGACTCGATTGTCCGCGGCACTACCATGCGCCAGCTGGTATCGATGGTCTTTAAGGCCGGCGCCAAGGAAGTCCACTTAATGATCAGTAGCCCGCCGGTGCGTTATCCCGATTTCTATGGCATCAATACGCCTAAGCAATCTGAGCTGTTGGCGGCCTATATGTCACATGACGAGATGAATGATTATCTCGGCGCCACGTCGCTGAATTTTCTGTCTTTTGACGGCATGATCGGCGCCACCGAGCTGCCAGTCAGCAACTTCACGACCTCTTGTTTCAGCGGCGACTACCCGATCGACATCGGCAAACGGGCCCAAGAAATCACCAAGCTCGAACCAGGCCAAGTTCTGCCCCGCTCGGGCCACACGCCGCCGTTATTAGCAACAGCTCGCAGCGCAAGCGCATGAAACCACGTATCGCCATCTTAGCCTCAGGGGGTGGGACGACTGCCGAGGCATTCATCCGGGCCGGCCAAAACGGGCTTATCACTGCGCAGGTAGGGCTGGTAATTTGCAGCCGGCAAGACGCCGGCATTTTTGACCGCGTCAAGAATCTGAACGCCGAGTATGGCCTGAACATCGAGTGCGTTTTGATTAACCACAAGACCCACCCGGCCGCCGTGGGCGAACACGTTGGTCGTGGCGAGCAGACGGCCGGCGAAGAGGCGGCTATCCTGGCGGCTGTGCTGGGCGGTAACTATGACTTGATCGCCCTGATGGGTTATATGAAACGAATCGGCCCCGCATTGATTGAGGCCTTTGGCTGGGTGCCGGAGTACAGCAGTATGTTTCAGGCCCGGATGGTTAATACGCACCCCGGTCTGCTGCCCGATACCAAGGGTTTTTACGGTCTGCATATTCAGGAATACGTGCTCGACCGGCACCTGCCTTACGGTGGCCAAACGCTGCACGTAGTTTCCGCGGAATACGACGACGGTCCGATCATCGCCGAGCACAAGGTGCCGGTCGAACCCGGCGACACCGCCGAGGAGTTATTCGCCCGTGTCCAAGCTGTCGAAAAGCACTGGGTGCCGCTTGACATCGAAGATTTCATCAAGGCCCGACAAGCTTATCTGGCCAGCAGCAATTCAACCGGCAACGTCTGAACCGATAACGCCTGGACCCTCGCGCCACTCACCGCGATATGCACTGCCCCCGTCCACTCCGGATTTGTACCTATAAATTGAGACTGATTAAATTCCTAAGGTGTTAATTTGGGGCTGTACCGTTTTATTGGTACAAATCCGGAGTGATACAGACCGGCAAAGGAAAAGCCCCTCGCATAAGGAGTCACCAGTCAGTTATACTGTTTTCATGGCAGAAGTTCTGGTCATCGGCAGCGGCGGGCGCGAACAGGCCTTGGCCTGGAAGTTAGCCCAGTCGCCTAGCGTCACCAAGGTCTACGTAGCGCCCGGCAATGGCGGCAGCCGCGGCAACGTCGAAAACGTGCCGATCAATTTTACCGATGTTAATGGACTGCTGGAGTTCGCTCAGCAAAACAGCATTGATTTTACTGTCATCGGTCAGGAATCCGCCTCCGAAGCTGGGGTAGTTGATGCTTTTCAGAAAGCCGGCCTGAGTATTTTCGGGCCCACCAAAGCCGCTGTCAAAATTGAATCTTCCAAAGTCCTGTCCAAGGATCTGATGGCATCCGAGAATATACCCACTGCCGCCTACAAGACTTTCTCTGACGCCGCCGAGGCGCTGGCTTACGCCAAAAGCCGGCCGTTGCCGGTTGTCGTTAAGGCCGACGGGCTGGCCGAGGGCAAAGGCGTTACGGTCTGCTTCAAGACCGAGGACATTGAAGCGGCCATCAACACAACCATGGTCCAGAAGAAATTCGGCGAGGCCGGCAGCAGCGTCGTCATCGAAGACTTTCTAAAGGGCCAGGAAGTTTCGGTTCACGCTTTGTGTGACGGCCAGCGGGCGGTTATCTTCCCCGCGTCACAAGACCACAAGCAGATAAACGACGGCGACCAGGGTCCGAACACCGGAGGCATGGGCGTTATCGCGCCGGTGCCGTGGGTGACCCAAAAACACCTTGATTACGTCGACACCAATATCGTCCGGCCGGCGTTAGAGGGTCTGGCCAAACAAAACGCCGACTTCACCGGCTGCCTATACCCCGGTCTGATGATCGACGGAGATGCGGTCAATGTCGTGGAGTTCAACGCCCGCTTCGGCGACCCGGAGGCCGAAGTCTACATGCGCCTATTGGACAGCGATTTATTAGAAATCCTCAAGGCCTGCGCCAACGGGAACCTTGATCCGTCAACTGTAAAATGGCGGTCCGGCTTTGCTGTCACGGTTGTGCTGGCTTCGCCAGGTTACCCCGGCAGTTACCCCAAAGGCCTGCTGATAACCGGCATCGAGGAGGCTGAAAAACTTGACGATATCGTGGTCTTCCACGCCGGCACGGCCGTCAAAGACGGCCAACTGGTGACCAACGGCGGCCGCGTCCTGAATGTCACCGCCACCGGCGCCACCCTCGACGAGGCGCTCGACAAAGCCTACGCCGCCGTCAAGTTGATCCACTTCGAAGGCATGCACTACCGCACCGACATCGGCCGCCGCCCCACGAGGTAAGCCCATGAAAAAGCTGCCAAAAGCCATTCTCTTTGACGCCGACGGCACCTTGTACGACAGCGAACATCTCAACTTTGCCCTCAATCAGCACATCGCCCGGCATTTTTATGCCTTTGACTTCACCTGGGAACTCTACGATACTCACGTACGCCGCGGCAGCAAAAGGAGCCACGAAGTCCTGCAGGCTCACGGAATCAATGCGGATTACGAAACTTACCAGTCCCGCAAACTAAAAATCTTCCAGAGCGTTACCGTCAACCAGCTCGCACCCATGCCCGGTTTGCTGCCGTTTCTGAACTGGTGTAAAAACCAGAGCGTCAAATGCGTTGTAGTAAGCGCGGCCGGACGAGGGTACGTTGTTCCATCTCTGAAGGCACTGGGCATAAAAGATTTTTTCGAAATTCTGGTTACACATGAAGACATTGGCCTATCCGTGAAGCCGCACCCTCGGCCCTACAGGCTAGGGTTAAAACGGGCCGGTGTATCTGCCGACCAAGCAATCGCGATAGAAGATACAGATAAGGGTGTGTCTTCGGCCCAAGCTGCCGGTATATTCTGCGCGGCTATACGAAATGATGCGAATAGTTCAACCGAACTGGCTAAAGCCAACCTGGTCATCAAGAACTATAAAGAGCTAAAGTCTTACTTGTCGAGGTAGGCCTGCCAGCCCTTGGCTTGGACTTGGGCGTCTTTGTCGAGGACGGCGTCGTGTTGCTTGGTCACGAAGTCGACGTACTTTTTGGCCAGCTCGGAGTCGCTGAGGGCTAAGATGCGGATAGCCAGCAAGGCGGCGTTTTTGCCGCCATTTTCGGGCATGGTGGCCAGAGGGATGCCGGGAGGCATGGCGACGTTCGACCACAGCGCCTCGTGCCCGTGTTCGGGCCGTTTAACAGGGATAGAAATGACCGGCAAGGTGGTTTGGGCGGCGGTTACGCCGGCCAGATGGGCTGAACCGCCGGCACCGGCGATGATAACTTTCAAACCCCGGTCGGCCGCGCCTTTGACGTATTCGCTGGTTTCTTCGGGTGTGCGGTGGGCCGACAAGACACGAACTTCGTTAGCGACGCCGAATTCATCTAGGACTTTGGCTGCTCCGCCCATCACGTCCAGGTCCGAATCGGATCCCATAATAATGCCGACGACTGGATTGCTCATTTTTCCTCCTGATTTAAGTAATTAAGGCTTTATTTATATAACAATAATACCGTATAATAGAGGTAATGGGTATACAGGCGATTCCGACGACCGATTTTGAATTTCCCGGGCAAACCGCGCTATTCCACGGCAAAGTCCGCGATGTCTACTCAATCGGCGACAAAACGCTGCTGATGATTGCCACCGACCGGATTTCAGCCTTTGACGTTATCCTGCCCCGGGCCATTCCCTACAAGGGCCAGGTTCTCAATCAAGTAGCGGCTGAATTTTTGCAAAAAACCTCCGATATCGTACCGAACTGGCTGCAAGCCGTTCCAGACCCTCAAGTCAGCGCCGGTATCAAGGCCGAACCGTTCATGGTTGAGATGGTTATCCGAGGCGTGCTGGTCGGCCATGCCTGGCGCGAATATCAGGCTGGCAAGCGTGAGCTCTGCGGCCAACCCATGCCTGACGGCATGCAAGAAAATGACAGCTTCCCCCAGCCGATTATTACACCGACCACCAAGGCCGATGTTGGCCACGACGAAGACATTACCGGCGAGGATGTCATCAAACTGGGCCTGGCTAGCGCCGAAGAGTGGGAGCAACTCTGCGACTACTCGCGCAAGTTGTTTGCCCGCGGCCAGGAGATGGCCCGCGCCCGGGGCCTGGTTCTGGCTGACACCAAGTACGAATTCGCCCGCCACGACGGCAAAATTATTCTTATAGACGAGGTTCACACTCCCGACTCTTCACGTTACTTCTATGCCGACAGCTATGACGCCTATGTCGGTGGCAAAAAGGATGAGGCTCCGCGCCAACTGTCCAAGGAATTTGTCCGCGAATGGCTGATGGAGCGCGGTTTTAGCGGCCAAGAGGGCCAAGAAGTGCCAGAAATGACCGATGATTTTGTAGCCCAGGTATCGGAGCGCTACATCGAACTTTACGAAAGTATCACTGGTGAGAAGTTTATCAAACCGGAAGCCGGCGATCCTCTCAAGCGCATAGAAAAGAACATCAACGATTATCTGGCAAAGGCTTCCGCGTGAAGCCGATCCAGCTGCCCCAGCCGGCTCCGGACGCCAACTATAGCGCGCTGGACCCGCTGGACAGCCGGTATTACGACCCCGAGATCGCCCGCTACCTGTCCGAACAAAGCCGGATAGCCTACCAGGCCTACGTCGAGGCCGCCCTGGCCCGCGCCCTGGCGGAATTCGGTATTTGCCCGGCCGAGGCAGCCAGCCAGATCGAAGAAGCCGCCGCCAAAGTTACGGCCCAAGCCGTTGTCGCCGAAGAAAAGACCACCAAGCACGATGTCAAAGCCCTGGTTAACTGCATCAAGGCCGGACTACCAGAGGTAGCTCAGCCCTATGTCCATTTCGGCGCCACGTCTTACGACATTGTAGCCACGGCTATGTCGCTGCAACTGCGCGACACTGTTCGCCAGGTGGTAGTCCCCCGCCTGTCCGAGCTCGAAAAAACTCTGCTCCGTCTGACCAAAGACTACGCCGAAACTGTTCAGATAGGCCGTACGCACGGCCAGCACGCCGTGCCAATCACCTTCGGCTTCGCCATGGCCGAGTACGTTAGCCGCCTGGGCGGCAGCCTGGTTGCTCTCAAGGATCTCAGCGACAAGCTGCCCGGCAAATTCTCCGGCGCCGTCGGCGCCTACAACGCTCTCAGCCTGTTCGTCGACGATCCGCAGAAGTTCGAAAAAACGGTCCTGGGCTACCTGGATATTGAGCCGGCTCCTTACTCGACCCAGATTATTCCAGCCGAATACTACGTCCGCCTGCTGGACGAACTGGCTATTACCGCTGGCGTCATGGCAAATTTGAGCAACGACATGCGTCATTTGCAACGTTCCGAGATTGCCGAGGTGCGCGAACGCTTCGAGGAAGGCCAGACCGGCAGCTCGACCATGGCCCACAAGCGCAACCCCTGGAATTTTGAGAACGTCGTCAGCCTTCACAAGCAAGTGCTGTCGCAGATCGTCAATGCCAACCTCAACCTCTCTAGCGAACACCAACGTGACCTGACCGACTCAGCCTCGGCCCGCTTTTATGGCGTCGCCCTGGCCAGTGTGTCATCAATGGCTGAGCGTCTGAACTGCGTGATGAATAAGCTGGAAGTCGACGAAGAAAACATGAAGCGCAATCTCTACTTAAGCGGTGGCGCCATCGCCGCCGAGCCGCTCTATTTGTTGCTAGAAAAGTACGGCCACACCACCGCCCATGAGATTTCCAAGGCCCTGGCGCACCGGGCGCAAGATTCCGGCGAATCGCTTTACGAAGTCGCTTCGGCTGACGTTCGTCTAGCCGACTACTTTGCCAAGTTCACCGACGCCGAAAAACAAATCCTCCAGGAACCCGAAAAGCACTACACCGGCCTGGCCGCCCAAAAAGCCCTAGCTGTCCACGACGCCTGGCAAGCCCAGCTTGGTTAAGTCTGGCAGGATTTGATAAAATCGAGGGTTTCTTGATGCATGGCACCGTTCGTTGCAACTATGTTTTGGCTATTGATGGTAATCGGGTGGCCGTCCATGTCGGTAACGGTGCCGCCGGCTTCTTGGACAATCAGGATTCCGGCCGCGTAGTCGTAATAGTTGAAAGCGTATTTGTAATACAAGTCGATTTGGCCTTGGGCGATGCGGCCCATGCACCAGGCCGCGCTGCCGAGAACGCGAACGTGGCGCACCTCTGGCGCGAACACTCCCAAAGCGGCGAGATTGCGCTTGCGGCCCTCGATGTTCGACGAATTGTCGGTGGCAACCAGACAATTTATTAGCTTATTTTCTGATGATACCGTGATTTTTCGGTCGTTAAGATAAGCGCCCTTACCGGCTTCGGCTATTATTAGCTGTTGCATGGCCGGAGCGTAGAGCACGGCCAGGATGATTTTGTCTTTGTGGCTTAGCGCGATTGATACGCAGTATTCTTCTATGTGCCGGGAAAAGTTAATCGTACCGTCAATCGGGTCAATAATCCAGAGGTAGTCTGATCGTTGGTCTTCATGGCCGGATTCTTCGGCGAAAATGCTATGGTCCGGGAAGGCTGACTTAATAGTCTTGATAATAATTTGCTCCGAACCGACATCGGCCTCCGCCTGAATGTCATGGGCGGTTTTCATGCTGTAAACGACATCTTTGTCTAAAAATTCAAGCGTGTAATCGCCAGCTTGGCGAGCCGCTTGGATGGCTATGTCTTTGAAGTTGCTCATATTTTAGTGGAGATAGAAGCCTCGGCCGATTTTATCGGGCACCATGGCCAGGCTGACGCCGGCGTCGGTCAAGGTTTTGATAACGATCTCATCGCCGACCGAGCCGCTGGACGTTAAAATGGCGCGGACGCCGGCCTTGGCCAGCAATTCGGGTCCGTCCGGGAACGGGAAGAAACTATCGCTGTAGGCGGTGGCGCCGGCCAACTTATTCTTATCCAAAGTTATCTTGAGAACTAGTTTGTCGCCCTGCTCCTCTAGTCGAGGCGGCTCGATGGTTGTCCGAGTTAATGCCAGCTGGCCGGCGCCGACGCGGTCCTGCTGCCCGACGCCGTTGCCGATCAGTTGACCGTTCTTGGTCAAAGTAATGGTGTTGCTGTTGCTTGTGCTGCCGATGGCCCAGCCGAGAATCAGATCGCGCTTCTGCTGGTCGGTCAGCTCGCCGTGGAACTGCATGTAATCGGCTGACAGGTCCATCACAAAATCATAATTAGGCTGTTCCAGAACACCACCGCGCACTGGCCGCACCCTGCGGGTGGAATCCAGGGATTTTTGATTCAAATCGGCCAGCGCCGGGTTGACTACTACCCGCAGCTTGTTGCGGCTAAGCAGTTCCAGGGCTTCGTCCGTGACGGCGGAACCGATGACGCCGTCCAGCAGGCGGTTACGGTCACCGTCCATGGCGTAACGCATCAGAGTCTCGGCCACCGGCTTGTCGATCTCGCCGTTGATCATAACCACGCCGCCGAAAATGGCCCGGGTGTCGCCCTCCAGCATTTTTTTGACAGCCTCGGCATGGTTTTCGGCTACTCCGGCGCCGCAGGCGTTGCCGTGCTTGACGCCGACGGCGATGGCCGGCAGACTGCCGAAATTCTTATCGAAACCGGCGGCGATGTGAGTCACCGTCTGCAACAGCCGGTCGATATCGGTCATATTAATATAGCTGCGCTCCATGCCTTGGACGTGCTCGAATTGGTCGATGCCCAGCGGGTCGACAGCCACGCGGTTGTCGGCGTAAAAAGCGGCTGGCGTCTGTTGAGGGTTCTCACCGTATTTGGTCGGGTAGGCCTTACGGGCGGCGAAACCGCTAACATCTGTGCCACCCAGATGTTTAGCCAGGGTCAGGCCGTAGCGGGCGACCTCGTACTCGGCCCGGGCTGCTAGCTTTTCTAGGAACGCTGCCCCATCAGGTTTGTCAGCTTTGAGCCATTCCAGCACTTCGGCGCGTTGCTCGGCGTGCGATAAAACGATTCGCCGGCCTTTGGCGGCCGAGCGCAGCATGGTCGGCCCGCCAATATCGGTCTTTTCGATTACTTCTTGCGCGTCGCCTGATCCGGTGATTGCTTCTTCCAGAGGATACATATCGACGCAGACCAGGTCGATAACCGGCAAGCCAAGCTTGGCCATTTCGGCCATATTGTCGGCGCTGGATTTGTCGGCCAAAAGTCCGGCCGCAATTTCGCGTGACAATGTTACTACCCGATGACCCAGAATGGCTTCGCCGCCCACTAGTTCGGCTACGTCCTTAACCTCCAAACCGGCCGCTGCGATCGCCTTGGCTGTACCGCCAGAAGCGTAGAGCTGCCAGCCCAGGTCGGCTAATCCGCGGGCGAACTCCTCGATGCCGGTTTTGTCGTATACGGACAGCAGTGCGATTTGGGATCGTTCTTGGCTCATGCGTTATTTACAGTATCTTATAATTCCTCTGATAGGGCAACTCTACCGCCATGCCAAGCAGGGTCAAGCGTAGTGCAACCGGAACAGCGTGAGCTGTACCGCGTGTAACGCACTGCTTGGCATGGCGGTAGAGCTGCAGAGTTATCCACATAAGCAGTTTGACAAATTCACGATCCAGGTGGATGATAAAAAAGTCAACTAAGGAGGGTGTCTCTATGAGCACAGCAAGTGTCACCAAAGAAAACTGGTGGGCTTTGGTCCTAGGGGGTGTGGCAACTATTATTTTTGGCGTGGCGGCGGTCTTTTGGCCCGGCATCACGCTCTTAGTGTTACTGTATCTGTTCAGTGCTTACGTGCTGATCAGCGGCGTAGTCGATGTCTCAGGCGGCATTGGCACGTTGGGCCGCGCGGACTCATGGTTCCTGCCGGTCGTGCTGGGCGCCTTTGAGCTGGGTGTCGGAGTATACCTGCTCCGTCACACGGCCGTGAAGTTCAGCACGTTCATCGTGTTGATCGGCTTCGTGCTGATTGCTCGCGGCGTAATCGAGGCAGTCAGCGCCTACTTCAACGCGGGCGTAGCTGTCCGGGCTCGAGCCCTTAGCTACGTTGCGGGTCTAGGCTCTTTGGTCGCCGGGATTGTCATCCTGTTCTCCAAGGAAGCCCACGGGGTATCTTTTGTCTGGATCCTCGGCCTATACGGTATTGTAATCGGCACCATCCAGATCAGCGAACTGGCCGCCGGCAACAAATAATTAATATAAAAAGTTTCGTGAAAATAAGGCGGCCCGAAAGGGGCCGTCTTATTTTTATTGAATAGCTAGGACTTGCGGGCGGCACAGAATTTAACCATATGCCTTAATTCGGCCTTGGCGGTTTGATCAAGTTTGAGCTTATCAATGCCGCCGAAGGCGGCTCGTTCCAACTTAGTGATATCTTCTCGCAAGCGGGCCGGTATCTTGTACCCGCGCATTGCCTGCCGAACGTAATCAATGTCGGCCGGAGCAGCTTGTGGATTACCAAAAATAGTTGCCAATCGCTCGCGTTCGGTAGCACCGGCGGCTTGCCATAAGTAGTAATAAAGTAGCGTTTTTTTGCCTTCACGGATATCTGAACCGATCGGTTTACCGATGGAAGCGGTTTGTCCGAAAACGCCCAATTCGTCGTCTCTTATCTGGAAGATTACCCCCGCCGCGAGGCCTATGTCATAGAGCCGCCGGCGAATGGCGGCCCCCTGCCCGGCCAGTATGGCTCCGGCAACCAGTGGCAAGGCTACCGAATACGTAGCCGTCTTGGCGCGCATGATTTCATAAATAGCCCGCTTAGATGGCGACTCGGGCGAAGCCCCCAGATAGACGTCCTGCATTTGGCCGGCGCAGACCGTGCCCAGCTCGTGGGCGAAGAGTTCGACGAGGTTTTTGTCCTCAGTTGCGGCCAGTATTTCGAATGCCAAAAACAGGACCATATCACCTGCCCCGAGGGCCAGACTTTCGCCCAATCTTGGGGCTTGTGCCATCTTTCCGCGGACTGTGTGACCCCCGTTTTAGCCGACTGGCGTTCTGACGATTTAGCGGTTTTGGTGGCTGTGCTGGCCGCCGCGCCGTTTGGCTTCTATGGGCTGTGCCGCTGCGCCTTTCTTGCCCGCTTCGCTGGCTTTTTGGCGGTCGTTGGCGAAGTTACCGCCGCTGGCCTTACCGCCCTTGCTGGCGATTTCGCGTTGCTTTTCTTCGTCCATGCTGGCGAAGCCGCGATTGCTGGTGTTTGCCATATTGCCTCCCTCTCGCTTAAATTAATATTGCCCTCTCAGCATAAAAGAGTTGGTCAATCGGCGCTGTAATATCAATTGCCCGCCAGAGTTAGAAAATGCCACACGATTCATCAAGATTTCTCACAGCTACAGGTATTAAAGGGTGCTGGGACCGATGATTGTCATTTCTTCGCTATCCATTTCTGCGGGCCGTGATCGGCTGAGCATATGGATCAGCGCGTCGTTGAATTGAGGCAAATCATCGGGTTGACGGCTGGTGATAAGGTTAACATCAATGACTACTGGCTGGTCCACCCACTCGCCGCCAGCGTTGCGGATATCGTCCTGAATGGTGCGATAGCTCGTCAGGCGTCGTTCTTCGACAGCGTCAGCTGACACCAAAACCCAAGGCGCGTGACAGATCACTGCCAGCGGCCGGCCGCTATCCAGAAAATCAATCACACATTGCTGGGCGGCTTCGTTCATTCTGAGCCCGTCTGCGTTCAGGGCGCCGCCCGGCAAGACCAGGGCGTCGTAATCATCGGAGCTGGCGGCGGATAGTAGCAGATCCGCTTGGAACTCATCACCTTTTTCGGCATGATTAAGGCCTTGCAGCTTCTTCTTGCTAGCCGAAATGACAGTCACTTCCGCGCCCGCGTCTTTCAGAGCTCTTAGGGGTTCTTCAAACTCAGTCTGCTCAAAAAAATTATGTACCAGTATGGCCACCCGTTTATCAGTTGTGTTCATGGTTCCTCCTTTCCTTGTCTAATGGTACTCGGATAAAACGCAGATGACAGTAAAGCATTAGGTCAATGGACTGTATGAAATTTCTGCTATCGGACCGTCTATACTGGTATTTAATGGATGATATGCCACCATCATTGCAAAAACTATTGCTCTCAGCCCGGCAAAAGCATTTTCCAAAGGGCCAGATTATTCTGTACGAAGGCGACGTTCCCTCGGAAGCGTATATCATAAAAAGCGGAGCGGTTAAGCTCTATGACATTGACGACCAAGGCAACGAAAAAATCTTGCATATCATTAAGGCACCGGCTCTCTTGCCATTTGCTTTTTTCTCGGGCGGAACTGAACCTATCAGGTGGTTTTATACGGCTTTGACGGATTGCGACGCCTACGTATTATCTAAAGCCAAGCTGTTGCATACCTCGCGGGCTGACGGCGCGTTGGCGATCGCGTTAATGAACGCCTTTTCGATCGACGTACACGAACTGTTAACGCGACTCAGTAGCTTGAGCAAGACAAGCGCTCGCCTCAAACTGCTGGCTGCTTTGAAATTCCTGGTCGTTCTCCACGCCAAAGAAAGACGCAGCGGTTGGTGGCGCGTGCATTTCGCCGCCAGTCATCAGCTGCTGGCCGACATGTCCGGAATCACGCGAGAAAGTGCCGCTGTGGTTATGAAAGAACTGCACGACGAGAAAATAGTCCGCAATCCGCGCATAACCATCTTAGAGATTAACCGCCAAAAACTCTTTGACTCTTAGGCCGGCTAGAGCTGGCGTGAAAAATATCACCTAAGCGCTGTGTGAATATTTATCGCCCCAAAATCTCCCTGGGTATAAGCTACAACCAGAAAGGAGGTTGCGGGCGCTATAAAAGCGCTGAAACATTTAAGAAAGGAGGAATATATGGAAAGTCTAAGTCAATCAAGATTGGCGAGTGTACTGACCATGTTGGTGGGCGTGTGGCTGCTCATATCGCCGATCTTCATTTCGATAACGGGTGGCGCGCTTACGAATATCTTAATCGTTGGCGCGATCATAGCATTGGCGGGCCTGGTGCAGCTCATCTGGACTAACAGTACCTTGCCAAGCTGGATCAGCGCTCTCGCTGCGGTCTGGTTGTTTATAGCAGCCTTCACGTTCAGCGGGGTCAGCAACGCGGTGTCCTGGAATGAAGTGGTCTCGGCCATAGTCGCTTTCATACTGTCCACTTGGGACGGGGTGGAAGTCTCACAGGTCCAGCACAGACACCACGCCGGTCAAGCCTAAAACCAACGTAGCAAGAGAGCCGCGGCTCCGGTTTAGGGCTGTCGGAGCCGTTTAGGAGTATACTTGAGGAAGAAGACTTATTCATGTATAGATACGCGATCACGAAATCCCCTGCCGGCTACGAGATTTATGTTGATCTCATAACCTCTTCAGCCGGACAATATTTGAGCCGCCAGCCCTACATCATCAACCTTATAAAAGAAGTGTTATTGCCGATGGACCTGACCAGCTCCAAGCTGACAATTGAACGTGATATGGGCCGGGTTATAGGCAATACCGACATCGTGGAAACGACCGACAAAGACACTATTTTTTATGCCCAGCCCAATAAGAAAAGCGTGTTTTCGCGCTATGCCAAGAACCGCTACCCTTCTCCAAGCCGTAAATTAACTATTATCTTGGAGCAAGACTCGGATGGCAATTATGAGGTAGCCGACACCTGGATTGGCCCCTGCAGCCCGCCGTTTCCGGGCGACGAAAAAGAAACCGCCAAAAGCAAAGGCTATTGGCAAACTCACGCCTTGGTCCAGGACGCCCATGCCGTGCAATCACGTACGATTACCAAAGTCTGCCCCTACTAACCAAAGTGTAGTTGCATATCCATATTAATTATGCTAAAGTTAAAGTATTGTCTTTGATGAATCCGGGTTAGTAAGCTTTTACTCGATTTCAGCAATCGCAGTGAAACAACTAACAACAAGGATTCTATTTTTATGCCCTATAGCACCAGAAGTTACCGTGGCCGCCAAAGCGCGCCTCGCGCCTACCACTCTTATTCGCAAACCAACGGCCGTAGCCGCAAAGGGCCGAAGAAAGATTACATAGACCCCAGCCGCTTCGTGAAGGTCGCTACCCCTCAAGAAGTAGCAGCCTACACGCCGCGACATAGCTTTAAGGACTTTGACGTCAACCCGCTCATCAAGACTAACCTGGCGGCCAAAGGCTTCGTAACCCCTACGCCCATACAGGACCAGGCAATTCCGCCCGCCCTGGCTGGCCGAGATATTATCGGTATAGCCGACACAGGCACCGGTAAAACAGCTGCTTTCGCTATTCCGATATTGCACCAAATGATGCTTGGTGACGCTAAGGCTCTAGTGATAGCGCCAACACGCGAACTTGCCCAGCAAATAGACGCTGAATTCCGCAGCATCGCCAAGGGCAGCAACCTTAAAGGGGCCATACTTATCGGCGGTGCCGCCATAGGCCCGCAGCTGCGTGACTTGCGCGTCGGACCGCAAATAATTATCGGTACGCCAGGCCGCATTAAGGATCACTTGGAGCGAGGCAGCCTGAGTCTCGGTAACTGCAAAGCCGTCGTGCTTGACGAAGTCGACCGCATGCTGGACATGGGCTTTGTTAATGATGTGCGCGCTATACTTGGCCAGCTGCATAGTGAACGCCAGTCGTTCTTCTTTTCGGCCACGCTCGATGCCCGCGTGCAATCGCTCATAGC
>DATKRL010000036.1:0-8997 GCA_035532255.1 Candidatus Dormiibacterota bacterium
AAAATATATAATTCGGGGTAATAATCAGGTTTGAGAAGAGCGCATGACAGATCGCCAGCAAAAGATTTTGAACGCCATTGTCGAGCAATATGCCGAAGTGGCCAGTCCGGTCGGCAGCATGCTGCTGGCCAAACTGTTTGACGTCAGCTCGGCGACAATCCGGGCCGAAATGGCCGAACTCGAGCACTTTGGCTATATTATGCAACCGCACACCAGCGCCGGCCGGGTGCCTACCGACAAGGGTTACCGTTACTATGTTAATAACCTGAATGAAAATAGCCAGCCGCGGATTCAGAGCGGCCGGGCCGAGAAGGCCTTGGCGGCCCGCGTCCAACACGCCGGCGCGCCGGAACGCATGATTCGCAACGCCGTCGACACGTTGGTTGAGCTGACCCATAACC
The DNA here is from genome assembly GCA_035532255.1 of Candidatus Dormiibacterota bacterium. Lineage (GTDB taxonomy): Bacteria > Patescibacteriota > Saccharimonadia > Saccharimonadales > UBA4665 > DATKRL01. The sequence continues at coordinate 402 of DATKRL010000036.1, forward strand.
TAGGCCTGGCAACCATCGGCAACCAGCTCTATATCAGCGGTCTTAGCAACCTGTTCGGCCAGCCGGAATTCGTGAGCGGTATGCACGTCCAGCAGGTCGCCCATCTGCTCGACAACCTAGAGCCCTGGTTGCGCGAAGCCGCGCCCAACAAACCGCTCAGCGTTTACATAGGTTCCGAAAACCCCATTGGTCGCGCCGCCGGCTGCTCGCTGATCATCAGCCGCTTCCGCAGCCCCTTCAGCGACCGCAGCTACATCGGTACTCTCGGTCCCACCCGCCAGAGCTACCGCGCCGTCATGAATCTGGTCTCTCGCGCCGGCCAGGAGCTGGAGGAGGTCTTGTATGTCTAGTCCTCTCGAGCAATGCAGAGAATTATGGAAGAGTATCTGTAGCTTGGAGCTTTGGCATGAGTAAGGCAAATAATAAAACCCAAAAATTACATCCAACACCGGGTGATTTACAATTTCGACTTAATGAACTAACACAGGCTCTCCAGCGCGAACGGGCTGACGCGGTCAATTTGCGGCGGCGTCACGAGGAAGAAATGGCCGGTTTACGCGTTAGGGTTAAGGCTCATGTGATGCGCGACCTGCTTCCGATAATCGACAACTTTGAGCGTGCTCTCAAGCATGTGCCTAAAGATTTGCAAGGCAATGATTTCGTCAAAGGCGTCCAGGCTATTATTAAACAATTCGAAAAAACCCTGGCCGACATCGGCGTCGAGCGCATCAAGACCGTCGGCGAACATTTCGATCCTCACCTGCACGAAGCCGTTAGCCTGGAAGAGGGTGACGGCAAACATGAAATTATTAGTGAAGAGCTCCAAGCTGGCTACCGCCTCGGTGACGACATCATCCGACACGCCATAGTCAAGGTTAGCAAGAAGTAGTATTCCGCTTTTGGTTAAGCGCACAGATTTTGTTATTCTTTCATTTGCATGCCACAAGAAATATACAGCGAAACCGATCTACGAGAGCCGTTTACAGTCCAAGCAGGACTAGATGAATACATGGTCGAGCAGGGCCTTCGTGGCTCTGATCCAGTTCAGGCGATCGGCACTATCAGCGTCGGGGGCTATGTATTCGGAGAACATAGGAAAACCACAGGTGACAGCTGGTTAGCGACACTCGACCCCGACACAAATCTGCATGAGGTTCTCTTTCTGATGGGAATATCGGAAGCAGAAGCTGATCGGGCCAAGCGTGTTTTTGCGTTGCTGGATGAGGCGACCGACAGGGCAATTGACTGTGGTGACGGTACGATCGGTGATTTGCTGGCCAGTGGCACACCAAACCTTTACGAGCAGCTCTTCCACGAAGAAATCTCTGACTAAAGCAGTAAGAAAGACAACATCTAGCACTCTTGACACAGGAGTGCTAATTTAATACACTAGCACCAGCAACCCAAGACCGCTAATTCTAATAAGAAAGGACTTGAACAGACTATGAGCAAGATTATCGGAATCGACCTTGGTACCACCAACTCGGCCATGGCCGTTATGCAAGCCGGCAAGCCGGAAATTATCGCTAATTCCGAAGGTAACCGTACCACTCCCTCGGTTGTGGCCATCAACAAGAACGGCGAACGCCTGGTCGGACAGGTGGCTCGGCGCCAGCAGGTGACCAACTCCAAGAACACGATCTATGAAGTTAAGCGCTTGATCGGCCGCAAGTTCAGCGACCAAGAAGTCCAGCGCGACCTCAAACTGATGGGTTATGAGATCGTTAAGAGCAACGGCGGCGTCAAGGCCAAAATGGGCGACAAAGAGTACAGCCCCGAAGAGATCAGCGCTATGATCCTGGGCAAGCTCAAGAGCGACGCCGAGGCGTTCCTGGGCGACAAGGTGACCGAGGCCGTTATTACCGTACCGGCTTACTTCGACGATTCCCAGCGTCACGCGACCAAGGACGCCGGCAAAATCGCTGGCCTCGAAGTCAAGCGCATTATTAACGAACCAACAGCCGCGGCCTTGGCTTACGGTCTCGATAAGGCGGACAAAAAAGACGAAAAAATCGCTGTCTACGACCTCGGTGGCGGTACGTTCGACATATCCATTCTGGAACTTGGCGACGGCGTGTTTGAAGTTAAGTCAACCAATGGTGATACTCACCTCGGCGGCGCTGACTTCGACCGAGTCATAATTAATTACTTTGCTGACGAGTTCAAAAAAGAGCATGGCCTTGATATCAGTGACGACAAGGCCGCCATGCAACGTCTGCGCGACGAAGCTGAGAAGGCCAAAATCGAGCTGTCAACGGCCCAGGAAGTCAATGTCAATCTGCCGTTCCTAACAGCTGACGCCGAAGGCCCCAAGCACTTCGAGCACAAGCTGACCCGTGCCAAGCTGGAAAGCCTGGTCGCCGACCTGATCGATAAGACGGCCGCTCCATGTGAGAAGGCTCTCAAAGACGCTAAGATCAAAGCCGCCGATATCGACGCCGTCGTCTTAGTCGGTGGCATGACCCGCATGCCGGCCGTGCAGGAAAAGGTCAAGCAGATCTTCGGCAAAGACCCGATGAAGGGCGTGAATCCTGACGAAGTCGTGGCCATTGGCGCCGCTATCCAGGGCGGCGTGCTGCAAGGCGACGTCAAAGACGTTCTGCTACTGGACGTGACCCCGTTGAGCCTCGGCATCGAGACCATGGGCGGCGTCATGACCAAGCTGATCGAGCGTAATACCACTATTCCGACCAGCAAATCCGAGGTGTTCAGCACCGCCGCCGACAACCAACCGCAGGTCGAAATTCATGTGGCCCAGGGCGAGCGCGAGATGATCGCCGACAACAAATCGCTTGGCCGCTTTATTCTCGATGGCATCCCGCCGGCCCCGCGCGGCATTCCGCAAATCGAGGTGACTTTTAACATCGACGCCAACGGAATTCTCAATGTCACCGCCAAAGACAAGGGCAGCGGCAAAGAGCAAAGCATTACCATCAGCGGTTCCGGCAACCTCGACAAGACAGAAGTAGAGAAGATGGCCAAAGAAGCCGAAGCCCACGCCGAAGAAGACAAGGCCAAGAAAGAAACTGTTGAGGCCCGCAACCTGCTGGACAGCACCGTTTACCAGGCCGAAAAGCTCAAGAAGGACAGTGGCGACAAGATTGCCGACGAAGACATGAAGACTCTCAACGAAGCCGTCGATGCCGCTAAAAAGGTCGTTGGTGACGAAAAGTCTTCCAAAGAAGCGTTGGAGAACGCCGCCAAGGAGCTCAACGATAAGATGATGCCCATCGGCGCCAAGATGTATGAACAGTCCAACGCCTCCGATGAGACTCCGGCCGAAGACTCCGAAAAAGCCGATTCCAAAGGCGACAAAAAATCAGACAAGAAGCCTGACGAACCAATCGAAGGCGAAGTCGTCGACGGCAAGAAAGACTAACTACCATGGCTGACGCTGACTTCGTCGAACTGGTTCTGAAGTGCGGCAGTTGGCAGGAAGCCCAGCGGATCGCCGACGCACTGCTCCAGAAGCGCCTGGTGGCCTGCGTGGAATTCCTGGAAATCAAGAGCAAATCTCGCTGGCAAGGCAAGCTCGACGAGGCCGATGAGGTCAAACTCATCATGGAAACGGTCGCCGTCAACTTCGACAAGGTCGAAGCCGAAGTTACCAAGCTGCACAGCTATGACACTTTCACGTTGCAGCAAATCCCGCTGACCAATTTGTCCGGACGCGCCCGTGATTGGCTGGCCGGAGAAACCAAGCAATAACTGATAGAATATAGCGATGAGCGGAGAAGCACAAAACGTTATAAGCATGGATGCTATCTGGGATATGATCAGTCTGGAAGCGCGGGAGGACTGGGCCATTCGTCAAGCGGCGTGTGACCCCAAAATTCTAGCTACTATTGAGCTGTTGATGACACATGATTTTGATAGTGCGACAATAGACCTCATCAAGGATCATTTAGAGGCCTCGGTTGTTACTACGTACGGCGTGCCGTCGGAACGTAGTGATGAGGTTTTCGGGAAAGCCGAAACACTAATTTGGCAGGAGATGGAAGCTAATGGCTAAGCGTGATTATTACGAAGTCCTAGGCGTTGGCAAAGACGCCTCGCCGGACGAGATTAAAAAAGCCTTCCGGCGGGCGGCTATCGAGCACCATCCCGACCGTGGTGGCGACGAGGCCAAGTTCAAAGAGATCAATGAGGCTTATGAAGTCCTGAAAGACACCGACAAGCGCAAGCGTTACGACCAGTTCGGCCATGCCGGCGTGGGCGGCAACGGCGGCAACCCGTTCGCCGGCTTCGGCGGCGCGGGCGGCCAGAACGTCAACTTTGACTTCGGCGACCTTGGCCTGGGCGACATTTTTAGCAGCTTTTTCGGCGGTGGTTTTGGCGGTGGCGGGCAAGGCCAGCGCCGGCAGGCCCGCGGCCGCGACGTCGAAGCCGGCGTGGAGATCAGTTTCGAACAAGCCGTCTTCGGCACCGAAGTCGACCTCAGCCTGAACCTTGAAGACACTTGCGAACATTGCAAAGGTACCACTGTCGAACCGGGCTATGAGCTCAAGACCTGCGACCAATGCAAAGGATCCGGCCAGGTCGTTAGCGTTACCCGCACCATCTTTGGCAACATTCAACAGGCCAGCGTTTGTCCGAAGTGTCACGGCCGCGGCAAAATTCCCGAAAAATCCTGCACCGTCTGCCGCGGCAAAGGCACTCAGGCCAAGCGCCAAACCATTCAGCTCAAGATTCCGGCCGGCATTGACGATGGCGCCACCATCAGGCTAAGAGAGCATGGCGAAGCCATCGCCAACGGCCCCAAAGGCGACCTCTACGTCAATATCCGCGTCAAACCGCACAAGCAATTCACTCGCGAGGGCGACCTGATCCTCAGCGAAGAACATGTCGGCATGGTCGAAGCGGCCCTAGGCACCGAAATCGACGTTGAAACCGTCGACGGCCCGATCCGCATGAAAGTTCCGGCGGGGACGCAGTCCGGTTCCGACTTCAAACTGAGCAATCACGGCGTGCCGCATCTGCGCGGCAGCACCCGCGGCGCCCACATCGTCACTCTCATCGTCGATACGCCGACCAAGCTCAGCAGACAACAAAGAGAACTGCTGGAGGAATTTGGCTACAAGTAGGCCTAAGCATTAAGCTTTGGAGCTAAGCCTCCTGGGTCATCGAGGGGTCGTACAGTGCGACAAGATTACGCCCCATGGCTTTGGCTTGGTATAGGGCTAGATCGGCCAAATGAAGGTTATCTTCCAGCGTTGCCGCTAAGTCTATCGGCGCCACACCGACGCTAACAGTGACTTTATGCTGTCTATTTTTGCCGCTGGCCTCGACCAGCGCGCCGATATCCTCGCCAGCCCTAAAGGCTTCATCAGGTGAAGTGTAGGGAAAAAGGATGGCGAATTCGTCGCCGCCTAGACGGGCCGCTATATCGTTCTCGCGAGAGCGGCTGTTCATAATGCCCGCGACTCTCTTCAGTATCTCATCACCCTTATCGTGGCCGCTGGTATCGTTAATGGTTTTGAACTTGTCGACGTCGAGCACCAATAAGCTGTGCAGGCTCGGTACTTGATACATTGTTGGTTGGCGGCGTCCTCCTGATTGCAGACCTACATAAGACCTTGCTAAAGCCCGGCGGTTGCGCAGACCGGTGAGATGGTCAAGCATGGCAACTTTCTCCATATGCTCAAGGTCTTGCTTGGCCTTTTGTGCCTGTTTTTCTTTTTCCGCGCCCAATTCCAATGCCCGCACCACAGCTCCCATTAGCAAGTTGGTCATATCGAAAGCGGGCGAGGAGATCTGTTCGCGAGGTGTTTCAAAGGAAGGCTTTGACATATTACTTTTATATCATAAAACTGATTTCAAATCAAGCATAAAAGCATAAACTTTATTGCCAAATTCCGTCGTTAGCTTAATAATTAAGCTTTAATGAAACCCGCACGTCTTAATGAAAACGGCCTGGTACCTTTATTGGTGACCATTCTCTTGGTAGTAATAGCCATTATCTATCTGGTTTACGCGCGTGTGCTGCACGCCCAAAAGTAGACAAAAAACTATTGTTTAAGTTAAGGATATATTGTATAATTCTACACCCGCGTTATGAAATTTACCTGGACGTCATTCAAAAAAGCCCAAACCGTTAGAACGGTTGGCTCAAGCCTGCGGATCGACCTGCCGCTACTTGGCATTGAGGGGCTGAAAGCTAAGGTTGATACCGGAGCTTTCAACGGTTCGCTGCATGTCAACCGGATCCGCGAGGTGAAAGATAAACAGGGCGTGACTCACCTTAGGTTTTGTCCTCTTGGCAGCCCCGGCCACACCATCGAAATCGACAGCTACCACAAGCGACGCGTCAAAAGTTCAAACGGCCTGACCGACAGCCGCTACGCCATCGATACCGAGGTTGGCATCCGTGGTCAGGTTTATCCTATAACCCTTACGCTAACCAACCGCAGCGCCATGAGATACCCGATGCTGATCGGCCGCAACTTTCTAAGGCTCCATGGATTTTTGGTTGACGTAAACCATGCCAACAAGTAAGGTGCGACTATGAATATCCTGATACTTTCCCGCGGTTCCGGCAACTACTCCACCCAACGTCTTAAGAAAGAAGCTCTGGCGCGTGGCCACAAGGTCCAAGTGATTGATTATTCCAAGTGCTATCTCACCGCTGAGCGGGGTAATCCGGTAGTCAGGTACAGGGGTGGAGAACTGCGCGACATTGACGCCATTATCCCTCGTGTATCGGCTCGCCTGACCAAGTACGGTTCGTCAATTGTGCGCCAGTTCGAAATGCAGAACGTTTTCACGACCACGACCTCGATATCCCTGGTGCGCGCCCGCGACAAATTGCGCAGCCTACAGCTGTTGGCCAAGGCTGGCGTCGGTATTCCTAAGACGGTCTTTGTCCGCGAAACGGCCGATTTCGATGACGTTTTGGAGCAGGTCGGCGGCGCGCCGGTCATCATCAAGGTGGCCCGCGGCACCCACGGCAACGGCGTGGTGCTGGCCGAAACCCGCAAGGCGGCCTTGGCCGTGATGCAGGCTTTCTACGTCGAGGGAGTGAGCTTCCTGGTGCAGGAATTTATAGCCGAGAGCGCCGGCGTCGACATCAGGGCCTTTGTCGTGAACGGCAAGGTCGTGGCGAGCATGTTACGCCAAAGCCTGGATGACGACTTCCGGTCTAACATACACCAGGGCGGTGAAGGTATCACAGTCAAATTGACCGCCGAGGAGCGCCGCACGGCCCTAAAAGCGGCCAAGGCCATGGGCTTGTCAATTGCTGGTGTCGACATGATGCGCAGCGAACGCGGCCCGATGGTGCTGGAAGTCAACGCCAGCCCCGGCTTTAGTATTGAAAAAGTCACCGGCCGGAACGTCGCCGTCAAGATCATCGATTACGTCGAGCAAACCGCTAAGAAGCCGCGCCGCCGCAAGGATAAAGTCGGGGCCTAAACGGCAAACTGCTCATGGTATAGTAGGTGTTATGACACCACCTGTCATAGCGCTAATCGCTATTGTTCTCGGACCGCTCGTCTTGCTGATGTTTCTGCGGGTCAACGCGGCGCTGGTTTTTCTAAGCCTTTGCCTGGGTGATGTGCTAGTCCAATTCGTGGCCAGTGACGCCGGGAATTTCCTGACGCTGCATGCCGACCAGGTGCCGCAGCAGGCCGCCAACGCCGGCAATGACACCATCAAACTGGTCTTACTCCTGCTGCCGGTCGTGCTGACGACGATTTTTATGATCCGCACTATCCGCGGCAACTTCCGCCTTATCCTGAACTTCCTGCCGGCCGCTGGCGTCGGCTTGCTTGGAGCCCTATTGGTCGTACCTTTATTGCCAAGCGGCCTGAGCCACAATATTGTTGATTCGTCACTTTGGTCGCAGGCCCAGCGTGCCCAGGACCTAATCGTTGGCGGCAGCGCCCTAGTCTGTATGTTCGTCCTCTGGCTGCAGCGCCCCAAATCCGGTACCGGCCATAAACACGGCAAACACTAGGACTCAATTGACTTTTTAGCCTAAATCCAGATAATATAAGGTGTTATTCCGCCGTCCGCGGCAAACGCGGGCCCGTAGCTCAGCCGGTTAGAGCACCTGCCTTTTAAGCAGGGTGTCGAGGGTTCGAGTCCCTCCGGGCCCTCCAATTCAAGGAGCCCCTTTGGGGCTTTTTGAATTGGTTGTCACGAGAACCCGTACGGCGAAGCCGAGGGTTCGGTGGAGCGAGGACACGCGCAGGTGCTGGCACCGAGCATGCCGCAGCGGAAAAGGACTTTAGTCCGCTGTCCCTCCGGGCCCTCCAGGTGGATTGTGGAGCTATTTAAAATCCTTGGTAGAAATTTGTTTTGCTGTTATATTTAGCGTAAGCAAAATGTGGAGCTATGCGTGAAACAGAAATTAAAGAGCTTAAAAGAATCGCTGTACGCATGCCGGCCTATTAAAAATGCCAGTTACTTTGCAGCAACACTCATTTTTACATCGCTAATTAGTTCGTCGGCTGCCTATGCAGCTTCTGGCAGCGTATCGAGTTCGACAACTACTCCCTACTACACTGGACAATGGGGGAGCCACGGCTCTGGCGATGGGCAGCTTACAAGTCCGATCGGCATCGCCGTTGGCAACAATGGCAATGTTTACGTGCTC
>DATKRL010000037.1:0-17526 GCA_035532255.1 Candidatus Dormiibacterota bacterium
TGACTAAGCGCGGCGTGCTGTAGGCGGCATATTGCGAAGCTTGGAAAGCCAGGCCCACGGCAGCCGCCGCGAACACCACGCTGGTGCCGCCATAACTGATAAACGGCAAGGTAATGCCTTTGAGCGGCAGCAGACCGATCATGGCGCCGACATTAATCAGCGTCTGGACGCTCAGCCAGGCCAACACGCCAATAACCAGTAACCGGCTAAAGTCATCCGGTAGGCGTTCGGCAATGTTTTTTAGCCGCTTGAAAAAGGCCAAGAAGACGGCCAGCAGTATCACGCTGCCGACAAAGCCGAATTTCTCGGCATAAATGGCGAAAATTGAGTCATTGGCCGCCTCCGGCAAGTAGCCGTACGCCTGAACACTGCTACCCAGTCCCAGACCGATCATGCCGCCGGAACCGACGGCTATCAAAGCCTGGCAGGCTTGGTAGCCGCTGCTCTGACAGTTAGTTCCCGGGTGCAGAAAGCTTTCCAAACGAGCCCGGCGGTAAGGTGTCGCCGAAATGGCCAGCACCAGCATCAGGACAACCGCGCTGGCAATCAGCATGATGCGGCCCAGAGGCAGCCCGGCTACGTAGGCCATCGTAGCCATCATGGCAATCATAACGCCGGTTGAGCCCAGGTCGCTCTGAACGCCGACGACCACAATGCTAACGGCCGTCAGAGCCAGCAGAATCGGCTTCAGGGTCAGTTGCGTGCTGCGGATACTTCCCTGCTTGATCCGTTCTGATAGAAAACCGGCTAGCCAGACCAGCATGGCGAATTTCAACAACTCCACCGACTGAAATGATAGACTGCCCAGACGCACCCAGCGATGGGCGGGATAGGCCGGGTTGACGGGTATGATCAGCGCCAGCAGAGTGGCCACGCCGGCGGCGATAAGCAATGGTTTGTAGGCCTGACGCCACCACTTAAGAGGTACATGAGCAGTCACGGCGAAGGCCACTAGGCTGAGCCCTATGGCCAGCAGTTGCTTGCTGACGTAGTAACCGCCACTGACATGATGGGCAACGCTCAGCGCCGGACTAATAGCATAAACCACGATCAGGCCTATGGCCAGCAGAACGGCGCACCAGATCAACAGCCAGTAGTCGGGCCGGTGTTTGCGGCCTAGATTAAGCTCTACCAGCCGGAGCTGCGCGCGACGTCTCGGCTCGGTCTGGGACGGCCGCATGGCCTTACCTTTGCCCGCTTATTAGGAAGATAATCAAGCCTACTACGCTGGCCATCTGGCCAAGAATCCAGAAACGCATCGTGACTTTGGTCTCCGGCCAGCCAAGAGCTTCAAAATGGTGATGGATAGGAGATGACAGGAAGACTTTTTTGCCATGGCGCAGCTTGCGCGACAGACGATTTATAATTACCGAACCGGTTTCGACGACATAAACCGCGCCAATTATCGGCAATAAGTAGACCGTATCGGTCTGCATAGCGATTACGCCAAGCGCCGTACCCAGCGCGAACGAACCAGTGTCGCCCATAAAGAACCTTGCCGGGTAAATGTTGAACCACGTATAGCTCAGAAGGCTGCCGACGACAGTCAGGCAGAAGCCGGCCAGCGCCAATTTATGCTCGGCGGTAGCTATGATGGCATAGGCCACGAACGACGAGGTCAATAGGCCGCCGGCCAGCCCGTCCAGGCCATCGCTAAAATTAACTGAAATAGCCGTGGCGATAACCACCAACCAAAACAGCGCAATCACGAACAGACCGATATGCCACTGGTGCAGCCCTGGCAGATAAATTGAATGCACGGCCAGCTTGGCGTAAAACCACCAACCGCCGATCAACACGACCAGGCTATAAAGGCCGAATTTGACCTTAGCGCTCATGCCGGCTACACCGTTATCAGTGCCCCGGATATTCATTATGTCATCTATAAGACCAATGGCGGCGGCGGCCAGCAGGCCGGCCAACGGCAGCCAGGTCTGTCCGCGACTGAGGTTACTGAACAGCGTGACCAGCGATATCGCCGCCACGAAAATCAGGCCGGCCATAGTTGGAATATGGCGTTTGTGCTTGGCGGCATGCAGTTTGGCGTAAACCGTGGCTTTGCCGCCCGACCAGGCCTCGCTGCGTTGGCGCTTCCACCATTCCCGCCGGTAGGCCACGGTGGTATAAAGCGGCGTGATTATCATGCTCAAAATAAAGCTCAAAAAACCAAGCAACAGCATGCTTGTCAGGTTGTGGGTGGTAATGGCAATGTGCAAAGTATTCATGAGGTTGGTTTTTGTTTTATTATAGCATTTTCAGGGTAATTTTTATTGTTTCTTAGGAGTGACATAGGAGTTATCAATCAACATGTGAGCCAGGTCGGCGAACACCGGCTGGCCACCGTACGTACCGGCATAACCGGGCGCGTCCGGTTTAATATTGTAGACCACGATGACGTACTGCGGCTTGTCACCGCCGACAAAACCGACGTAGGTACCGTTAAACTGACTGTTGCTGTAGCCGCCGCCGGCCTTGGCCACCTGGGCCGTGCCGGTTTTGCCGCCAACAACGTAATTGGGACTGAAATTAAGGTACGCGAAACCGGCATCCCGGTGCTGCTGCACCACGTATTCCATCAGTGGCACCATTTCCTGGCTGACTTTTGGCGAAACGACATTGCGGGCCAGGACTTTTGGCTGGGTCGCGGTAACGGATCCATCCGAACCGATTATCTGGTCAACCAGGTACGGCTGGTAATACGTGCCTCCGTTAAGAACGGCCGAATCGGCTGCCGCCATCTGGATGGCCGTGATCTGCACCGCCTGGCCAAACGACATGTCGGCGTAAGTCAGGTCAATACCGGCACCGTTGTCCTGAGGGGTCTGTACCGGCACAGCGGCTTCGTAGCCCTGTTCAATGCCGGTTGGCTTGCCCAATCGAAAGTGGTTGGTCATATAGTTGTACCAGATGTCGCGGGCCTTGGCGTTGATCTGGCCGCCGCCCATTTGCATTAGCAACCAGGTGGCCCCCGTGTTCAGCGACAAGTTAAGCAGGCTGCCAATGCTTTGCACGCGCGGGCCGCCGTCTTCTTCGATATCGGTGATGTTGAACCCGTCAACAATCCAGTGAGCCGGGTCATAAAATGTCGTGTCAGGTTGAATAACCCCCTGATCCAGTGCCGCCGCGGTCGTCATAACTTTCATAGTTGAACCGGGTTCAATGGGATTGTCAACCGCCGCGTTCTGGAACAGGCTGGGATCTGTAACATTCTGGTAGTTAGTCGGGTCGAAAGTCGGGTAGTTGGCCATGGCCTTAACCTTGCCGGTATGTATGTCCATAATAACCGCGCTAAGGCCTTGGGACTTCGTTTTTTTGTATTCCTGTTGCAAGATGTTCTCCATTTGGGCTTGCATGCTCATATCCAGCGTCAGCACTAGATTACTACCATTGGCGGGCGGCGTCTCGACATTGCCTTTGGTGGCTGCCAGCGGCACACCATTGGCGTCGGTCACGGCTTTTACCTGCCCCGGCGTGCCCGAAAGCTGCTTGTTCATGGCCTGCTCGATACCATATTCGCCCTTACCGTCATTGTTGACAAAACCCAGCGCTTGCGAGGCTAGACTGCCCTGCGGATATATCCGGAAATCCTGCGGCTGCGTTCCCAGTCCCGGAAAGCCTAGAGACGTGATTTTGGCCTGTTGATCAGGGCTTAACTTCTTGGCCAGGATGACGTATCGCGTGTCCTTGGTCCGCATCAAACGAGCGTAGTCATCGGTTTTTCCGCCTATGATCGGCACGATTTTGGACGCCACCTGGTCGGCATTCTTGATATAAATCGGATCGGCGTACAGCGTGTAGAGCTTTTGATTAAGAACAATAGGAATGAGGTTATCGCCGTCGTGGACTTCTATGATGCCGCGGTTGGCCGGAATCTGGTACTGCTTAAGCTGATCGCTCAGCGCCGCCGTCCGGTAATGGCCATAATCAATAATCTGCATATAGAACAGGCGCACGGCAAAGACCGCCGCCACCAGTACTAACAGTCCGTACCAGACTCTGATACGTTTGATAGCCAATAATGAATCGTTTTTGTTTGGAAACATAACCTCTTATATTATAAAGCGCCCACCCCTAATCCGGAAGCGCTGCCCAAGCTTAGTTTTGGACGGTGGCGGAGGGAGCGACAGAAACGAGGTTTTTGGCGACGGCACTGCCACCGACCCGGCTCAGCGATTGCAGGCGGGCGGAGGCTACTTCCAAGTCGTCGTGTTGGCTTTTCAGGTCAGCCTGTTGCTGTTGCAAGGCGTTGATCTGGTAACCATAGGCGTTGGTCTTGGTGACCTGCGTCAGGTACAGCAAGCCGAGCAAACATGCCAATACTATAAGAATAATAGTGTTGCTGACCGGCCCGAGTACCCTGGTTTGGGCCTGGAAGCTGACCGAGTTCTGATTGCGACCCTGATACCGTGAACGATTCATTGCCAGAGAACTTGAGTATGTCATATATTTATTTTTGTTTTAGTTTGTTATTTGCTTGGTCCAGCCCCATTACTGAGGCTGGAACCTTTTTTGCCCGCTAGACCACTCTAACGTGGATCTTGTAGGCGCGGGAGCTGCTTTTTACCGGAATTGGCATAAGCGTTCCCTTTCTTTTTTATTTTCGCTGCGGCCCGCAGCTTGGCGCTGCGTGCACGCGGATTGGAAACTATTTCTGAGGGGTCGGCCGTCACCGGGCGCCTGGTTAGCAGCCGAAGCTCGGCGTCATAACGATCGCCGGCAACGGCTTGCAGCGCTTGCTTAACCAGTCTGTCTTCCAGGCTATGGAAGCTGATAATAACCAAGCGTCCGCCGGGCGCTAATAGCTGTATCCAGATTGGAAGGCTCTTTTCGAGCAAGTCCAGCTCTTCGTTAACGGCTATGCGCAAAGCCTGAAAGGTCCGCGTCGCCGGATGAATCCGGCTGCGTCCTCGCCAGGCCCTGGCCACGGTGACGGCCAATTGGTCGGTACTGCTGAACGGACGTCCAGCCACGATCAGCTGGGCTATCCGTTTGGCCTTCGGCTCTTCGCCGTAGCGCTTGAGCAGATCAGCCAGTTCAGCCTCGCTATAGCTGTTAACTATAACGGCAGCTGTCAGCGCCTGGGACTGGTCCATCCGCATATCCAGCGGTCCGCTGGACTGGATGGCAAAGCCCCTTCTACCCTCGTTAAGGTGCGGTGACGATACGCCCAAATCCGCCAAAATAAGATCGAACTGCTGCCCTTCTTCGAACAACTCCTGGCTGGCCGTCCAGAAATCCTGGTGCCGGATACTGATGGTGCTGCCGACAAATTTGTCTCGCAGAACCTCGATCGCTTCTTGATCGCGATCAATCAGCACGGCTTTGGCCAGGCTGCCGGTCCGTTCCAATACAGAGCTCGCGTGCCCGCCGTAACCGGCCGTCAGGTCGAGGTAGGATTCCCCGGCCCGCGGATCCAGATACCGCAAGGTTTCGTCGAGTAGTACTGGTACGTGCCGCTCGTTTTTATTTTGGTGTTTATTTTGGTGCATCTTGTCTTGTGTTTTTGCAAGGTCACCTATCGGCAGCCAACTTTTTGTTTTTTGTAATATTTTTGTTTTTGGTTGGTTTAAGCAAAATGTATAGATACTTTTCGCCGAAACCTAAGTTGAGAGACTTTTGTGTGAGGTGGAGTTTTGGGAGGTGTTTTTGAAAGGTACGAAGTACTTTTTTTGAGTGGTTTACTATCAATTCCACTTGTTGGCTACCGAATAGCTGACCTCGAGGGTTTTTGTTTTAGTTGTTAAAGAACCTGCTAGCTTATTTGACCGCGCCCGGCGCCGTCAAGCGCCAATACTGGCCGACACCGACAGCCACGACATCGCGCTTGATGCCCGCGTAGTCGAGCAAATGCTGCTCGAGTGTCACGCGGCCCTGCTTGCCGTCCGGCAGCAGTTCGACCTTGCCCATCCTAAACTGGACGTTCAGGTCGGCTATGCGCTCGTCGAGGATGTCACCGGCCAACCGCGGCTCGACTAAGTTTTCCCAGACATCTTTTGGGTAAAGATGCAGGTACTTGCCGAAACCCCGGGTGATGACTGCCCCGCTCGCGAACTTGGCTCGAAGCTCCGGCGGAATTGTCAGCCGTCGCTTGTCGTCAAGCTTACGTTCGAAGTAGTCTACCGTGGCCATTGGTGTCCCTTAAGCTACTAGTGGTTTTTTTATTTTTCGAAATGTCACGCTATTTGGCCGTTCCATTTCTACCCACTGACATGAGTGTACTACCCACCATCACCCCCTGCAAGCTAAAAAATAAAGAAAGTGACGCCTTATGCGTCACTTATCCACAGGTTTTCCAAAGGCACACAAGATGTGTGGTTCGCCGGCTATTAGCTAGCGCTATTTACGGCTGTATTCTTTCGCCCATAGCTCGTACTTCGGCAGTTGTGGGCTGGGTCTCAATGGGTTGGGTGTTATGCACGTTAGCTTGGATATGATCGTATAATTCATGTCCTTGGGCGGCATCCGCCTGGTTCGCGGAGCGGACCTGATGCTCCACGTAGGCGCCGGTGCCTGCCAGTACTGCCGAACCGGCTACAACCGCGATAGCCCGTGTAGCTAGTTTGCGAAAACCGGCTCTTCGTATATCAACCGGGGTAAGTCCCTCGTCAGTTGCGGTAATTCCGTTTTCCCTGTCTCGGCCAACTCCCAATTGATCACGGCCAGCTTTAGTCAAGACAGCTTGAATACGAGTCTTATCGGGACCAGCTTGGTAGGTTCGTTCTTTATTATTCATGTTTTTATCCTATCATAAAATGTTAAAATGGTCAAGCTTAGGTTTTCCCTGAACGGCTGGGCGTGCGCTGGGCGACGCTGTAGCTCATATAGTGCGGTACTGTTTCGTCGCGTTCACGCCGCATTTGGTTGGCCTGCCCTTGGTCTTCAACGTTGTGCGAGGCGAACGCGAAAACTGGCTGGCTTGTTAAAACTATTTTGCTATTGGGGTGCTCTGGTAATTCAAGCATCCCTAGAGTAGCGGCCGCGGCCATCAAGAGGAATCCGCTCTGCCTGGCGGCCTCTGTGATTTTGTCAGCTGTCGTTTGTGAATTTTTGTTTTTTGACATCTACTATAACAGTAGCAAATATTATGTGTTTTGTCAATGTTCTGTTCTTCTACAGCTGCCTAGCGATGCTCGGGATTTTCGAAGTCGAAGCGACAACCGGCGTCCCATTCACTCCTCTGGTTGCCGTGGGGCGGAATACCGCCGGCGGCCTTGAGCATTTTGGCTACGTGCATCAGGTTCCAGGTCATAAAGGTGGTGTTGCGGTTGGTGAAATCATTGTCGATGCCAGCCTGGCCGCCGTGGCCGTCATCGTCGCCATAACTGGGGCCGGGGCCGGCTTCACCGATCCAGCCGGCGTCGGCCTGCGGCGGAATTGTATAACCCAGGTGTTGCAGACTATATAAGACATTCATAGCGCAGTGCTTGATGCCGTCTTCATTGCCGGTGATCAAGCAACCGCCGGCTTTGCCGTAGAAGGCATACTGCCCCTCCTTATTAAGAATACTGCTGCAGGCGTAGAGGCGCTCTATGACTTTTTTGGTTTGGGAACTGTTGTCGCCCAGCCAGATCGGGCCGGCCAGCACCAGAATGTCGGCCGCCATGACGCGCTTGAAAATCTCCGGCCACTCGTCCTTGGGCCAGCCATGCTCACGCATGTCCGGCCAGACGCCGGTGGCAATGTCAGGGTGGTCGATGGTCCGGATGACCTCTGTTTTGACACCGTGTTTTCGCATGATTCCAACGCTGAGGCCGATCAGCTTGTCGGTGTGGCTGGGTTCTGGCGATTTGGTCAGCGTTCCGTTGAAAAAGACAGCTTTTAGATCCGAGAAGTCCCATTTTTTATCGGCCATGCAATCTCCTCACTTATTCCGGCCATTATACGCCGCGCCGGATTGGTAGTCTGTTATTTTTTCTTGCGGTCGTGGTAGGCCAGTTCGCGGCGGAGTTGGTCGAGGCGAATGATCTTGTTGTCGAAAACTTTGAGCAGGCTGGAATATTGCCAGTTGGGGGTCAGGATATGGGCCAGTTTGCCCCTTTGCTCAAGGTATTCGGCCAGGCTGAAGAAATCGCCGTCGCCACTGACTATGATCGCCTGGCTGTAGTTGGGTAGCTCTTTCATAGCGTGAAGCACGAGATCGGCATCGATGTTGCCCTTGACGGCCGGCTTTTCGCGGTCGTCCTGGGATTTGTCTTTGCGCTCGTTGCCATTTGGCTGGCCGCTTGACGGCTGAGGCGCCGCGCCGACATCAACCGTTGGCTTGAGCACAACCAGGTAACCAAGTTCGTGCATGTATTCATATAACTGCTCGTTTTCGCTCATATAGCCGATGAACATATAGGCTTTGGTGACGCCGTACTGGTCTCGCAGATATTGACGGAATTTGCGCCAGTCAAGTTTCCAGCCCATACGCTGGGTACCGAGATTAAGGTTTTGGCTGTCGATGAAAGCGTAGACGTTCCGGGTTTTGCGGGGTTTGCCTAACATGCTTACAGTCTAACACTGTAGAGCGGACGGGCATAGGCATGTCCCAAGCGGCGGGCTTCGGCGACGATTATGTAGACTCAAACCGGGTGGTGTGGAATGCCGTCAGGGCCTGCTTCTGCTACCATCGTCGCATAATCAGCGTCAGCTGATGAAGTGATACGCACTAACCTGTCGTGCACTGGTTATTAAGCCGTCTTTGTCATGCGGAACTTCAACTGGCCTGAGGACATCTCCGTACACCATGATCAACTCCTTAATTTAGTCACTAGATCAGAGATAGCAGCCCGTACTTGCTGTGTGCTATCCCTATTTCTAATGGTTATAGTTTCATCCTCTAACGTCTGAAAGTCAATAGTGGCGCAGTGTGGGGTGCCGATTTCATCCTGGCGGCGATAGCGTTTGCCGATGTTGCCGTTGTCGTCGTACATGACGTTGCCGAATTCTGCTTTGAGCGTTTTGTAGACCTCTTGCGCCTTTTTGACCAGCTCCGGTTTGTTCTTAAGCAGCGGCGAGACGGCTACTTTTACAGGGGCCAGGTGCGCCGGTAATTTGAGCACGGAGCGTTTTTCGCCGCCGACTTCGTCCTCGGCGTAAGCCGATACCAGCACGGCCATGACGGCACGCTCGACGCCGAAACTCGGCTCGATGACATGCGGCACGAACGGTTTGCCGCCGTCTTTGGGCCGGTATTCCATATTCTTGCCGGTGGCTTTTTGGATGTTGGCCAGGTCAAAATCGGTTCGATATGCCAGACCCAGCAACTCGTCGCGGGCGTGCGGGTAATCGAATTCAAAATCTATCGTGCGCTTACTGTAATGGGCGCGGTCGGCTGCCGGCACTTCCAATTCGTGCACGCTGCCTTCGGGCAAACCAAGTTCTCGCAGGAACTTATTGATGTCTTTGCGCCACTGTTCGAAAGCCTTTTCCCAGTCTTCGGGATTGATGAAATACTCAATTTCCATCTGTTCAAACTCGCGGGCCCGGAAGACAAAGTCGCGCGGGCTGATTTCGTTACGAAAGGCCTTGCCCTGCTGGGCTATACCGAACGGTATGTCGGGATAAAAACTGTCGAGAATGTTTTTATAATTCGTGAAAATACCCTGCGCAGTCTCCGGCCGCAGATAGCTAATGGAGTTTTCGTCCTCCACCGGACCAACGTTCGTCTTGAACATCATGTTGAACTGGCGCGGCTCACTGAATTTGCCAGCCGTGCCACAAACCGGGCATTTGTTGTCTTTGACGTGGTCCTGGCGCAGGCGCGAATGGCAATTCAGGCACTCCACCATCGGGTCGTTGAAACCGGCGGCGTGACCGCTGGCCTGCCAGACTTTTTGGTTCATCAGGATGGCGGCGTCGACGCCGTACATGTCTTCGCGGCTATCGACGAAGGTTTGCCACCAGAAGTTCATAATGTTGCGCTTGAGGGCCACGCCCAGCGGGCCGTAGTCCCAGGTGCCGGCCAGGCCGCCGTATATTTCACTGCCCTGATAGATAAAGCCGCGGCGTTTGCACAGGCTGACAATGGTTTCGAGTGATACGTCGCTCATCTTGAACTTGATTATAACTAGATAGTGACCTGGCGTACAGTCCTAGCATTGACTATTTAGCTACCTCGTTGTATCCTATGTGTGATTATGAAAACTCTGCAGGCCCCCGAAGTTGAGGGGTTTACCCCAACGAAGGCATACCGGGTGCTCAATGTTAACTTCTTGCGGCTGGCTAGCGCTGATGGCGTCAGACTGGACCTGAGCGAGACTGGCGCCGCCGAAGTAGGCTGTAATCCCGAGGTAGCAGCTTTGCTGGATCGGATGGGTGACTTCATTGCTAAGCATGACGGCTACAGAGATGTAAGCGCGGTCAAGACAGCGGAGCCCGGAGGCATTCTCAGGGTAGGCGACAAGAAACCGAATCGTCGGGGAGCTTTTAATTTAGCGTCCGTATACCATCACGAGTCTGCGCCAATGACAATTGTAAAAGCCTATGACTTTGATCATATGTCGGCTGCCCCACAGTTTTACTTTGGCGCCTGGCTGCATGAGCGATTGGCAGGAGCGGAAGCCGGCCTACATAGCCCCGAACAGCTGGCCATGTTTACTGCTCCATCAGGCCACCGAACGGTAGTTATGGAATATCTTCCCCAGACCACTTTGAGGGCCTATGGGCACCTCAAGGATGCTAATGCCCGCGATACGACAGCGCGAGCAATTCGGACGGCCGTTCATGAACGCTTAGCAAAAACCTTGAGCCGACAAGGGTTGCTGGTGACTAATGACCTTATAGACGCTAACATTATGCTAGACGATGCTGATCGCCTTATAACTCCAGATAATGTAGCCGAGCAGGAGTTCGGAATCATCGACCAGCCGGTTGTCCGCTGGCGCAATGCGGCGCTGTTCAGTTTAGTACAGGGGCTATCACGAAGGCGATACCAACCGCTGGAACAGCCCGTATTAGCTATGCCGCCGCAAGCTTTACCCGAATACGTCGCCTAAATCCTTAGGTTTTGATGTGAGCTTGGGCGGCCAGACGTATAGGTGCCAGGCAGTCGTGGGCTAAGTTTTTCGCGCTGGTCACGCGTTGAAGGGCCTGCGGACGATTATAGCCGAAACATAAACGCAGAAATTTGATATGGTCGGCTGAAAACCGGCCGTTGGCATCTTTGTTGAGGCGCATTTCTTGAGGATCCAAACTATATTTCGCCGTGGCGTCGAGCTTTTCGCCTGCAGCATCAGCGTGCAAGTCGGGCGCGGAGCCGCCATGGTGCAGCATCTGGGCGTAAAACCAAAGATTGATAAGCTCGGCGTTTAGGTTCGGCTCGTCCAGAGCCGCGAAAGTCTGTTCCAGAAGGTCGAAATATTCCGCCTCCGGGTGGTCTTCGGTGGCCCGGTTGAGGATTTTGATCAGTTCGTAGCCCAGCTGGACGCGGTCGATGTCCTGGACGATGGTCGAGTAGTATTTGATCAGGCGGGCCGAGATCAGAGTGCCGATTTCGCCGCGGCCGCGGATAAACGTTATGTCCGCGGTGCTAAAAAGCTCGATGCCGCCGGCCAGCCGGCTTTTGGGCTTGCGGACGCCGCGGGCCATCAGGCGGAGTTTGCCCTGATCAGGTGTCAAGAGCGTTAGAATCCGGTCAGCCTCGCCGTAATCGGTGCGGCTCAGCACGATGCCCCGCGTGATAATTTGTTTCATGCCGGTACTGGTAGTTGTTCGCGCACGGTGGCTGTCAGCTGGCGCAGCGAAGTCCGGGGCTTATAGAGATAAATATCAACGCCCAGTTCCCTGCCCAGGATTGGCCAACTATCGGCGAATTCGGTCGGCGGCACATTGGAATGGATCAGCACCGGGACAGCCTGCCACTCCGGATAAGACCGGAATTCATAGAGGAACTCGATGCCGGAATGCTCGATTAGTTGCAGTTCCAGGATGACCAAGTCGGGCTGGGTCTTATCCGCCGCCATGATAGCGGCCTGGGCCCCGGCGCAGACCGCGACCCGGTGGCCGGCGCCGGTCAGCGCCTGATGATAGGTTTTGGCCAGCAAACGGTCAGGTTCAAGTAGGAGGATGTTTGGCATCGGTTTATACCAGTTGCAGCTGGTGGTTAGGTTGCAACACCGTGCCCAGGCCGTACAGTCGATGATGGCGAGAAGCCCGCAGGTTGAGCCGCATGGCCTTCAGGATGGTGTCGGCCACGAAGATGCCGGCGCCGTTGGTGTGTGTCAGGTTCATCAGCGGCTGCCGGCTGTGATGCTGGAGCTGCCTGCCCTGGATGAGCGCTTCGTTGCTAAGCTGTTTGGTGTCGGCGTACAGGCCGGCCACGATACCGTAACGGCAACGATGGGTGGCAAGTTGCAGTTTGAGCTGGGAAGCGGGCCGGCCGTTTTGGGCCGGCAAAGCTTCGATCAAAGCCGCGCCGAGGCTGACCAGCGCCGCCTGCAAGCCCTGACGATGCGCCAGCACTGGCCCAAAGCGGCCGGCAACGTTCATTTCCAGCGTCACGCCATAACTTTTAGCCAAGGCGTCGAGCTGCTGGCCGGCGTCGTACAAAACCGATGAAACAGAGATGGATTCTGGTGCCAAGCGCTCCGGCTCCAGCGCCAGACGCACGGCCAGGACATAATTATCCAGCAGCCGGAGTGCCGAATCGGCTACCGTCCGGATCGTCAGCAGGCTGGTCTGTCCGTCAAGTTCCGCCTGTTCCGCCTGCCGCGCGATCTGTAATAAGGGCAGTTTTAGTTCTTCCGCTACGCTAAGCAGCAGTTGCTGCGATAAAATCGGCGTTTCGTCAGCTCCCAAGCGCGCCATGAAAAATCGTTGTCCTCGCTTCCCTACATAGCCAGTATAGCGCAAAACTGTCTAGGGGGAGAAGCTGAAGTACGGCAAAATATTATTGCTGAAGTCGTTGAGGTATTGGGTGCCTTCGGTCCAGATTTGCAGGGTTTGGGAGCGCAGCGGCAACACTATCATCGTCACGCTGGCCTGGTTGTTAACCTGGCCAACCGCTTTCACGCCAACGACATTGGGCAGTTTGGGTAAAGCGTAGGCGCTGATCGTCAGTGTGCCAGCTTGTTGTTGAGCTGAAAATGATCTCAGCACTTGGGCGTATGGTTGGTTGAGAACCTGAACGCGCAACGCGAATACCGAATTTTGGTCGCTGATCGATGGCACGGCACCGGGCGTGAAATAGCCATCCACCAGCGCGCTGCCCTTGCCGGTGTCATCAACGTAAGCGCTCCAGGTTTTGGGATAGCTGACCATCAGGCTGCCATAGGCCTCGGGGCCTTGGTAGGTTTTGAGCGGTTGTTTGGCGGCTTCGGCGAATTGGGCGTCTTTAACCTTGTCTTCCTGGCTTTTGGCCGCCGTCACCGCGGTGCTGATCTTAGTATCTACGTTATTCTTGTAGTCCTGCCGGCTGCTGAAAGCCCAGCCGCCAAAACCGAGAGCGCCAATCAGCAAAACAATGGCCAGAACCAAAGAAATTCCCAGTCCGCTGACCGTGCCATCCTGGTTATGTTTGAACATATGTCAATGTTACCTCAGACATCGGCAAGTGGCAACTCTAGCGCTCATAGCGGTAGAGGTAAACACCGTTTTTGGCGGCAGCTGGTGGCTTGCCGGGAATCGTGAAGGCGTAACTTACCAATTTGACCGGTTTGTGGGCATATCGCATAACTTTTTTGTCCAGCTTGGGCATGTATTTTGTCAGTAAAAACGTGAAGACAACTTCGGCCGGCGGCCAATCGGCCCGCCAAAAATCTCCCCAAACTACCCTCACCTGCCGCCGGTAACGGCGGGTACGCAGCCAGGCAATGGCGGCCAGCAAGGGATTAAGCTCGTAGCCAACGGCGTTATAGCCTCGTTTGGCCGCAGCCAGCAGGACGCGGCCGTCGCCACAGCCAAGTTCCAACAGCGTGTTGCCCGGCTTCAAGTCGGCCAGCTCCAGCGCCGCGAGGATTTGAGGTTTAAGCGTCGGCAGATACGGAGCGCCGAAAAGCAGCACGCCGCCGAAGCAGACGGCCAGGATGATCAGCACCAGGCCCAGCCAGATCATTTTTCGCCAGCAAACTTGGCTTTGATTTCGCGCACCCGGTTTTCGGCTTGGCCCAGGTATTGTTCCAGATCTTTGATAATGGACAGCCCTCGTTCGTAAGCTTTAAGCGCCTCGTCGACATCGATGTCTTCGCGTTGCAACTCGTGCATAATTTGGTCCAGTTCAGCCTGTAATTTCTGGTAATTAATCTGTTTGGCAGCCATAATTTACTCCTTAGGTCCGTTGCCGTCCGCGGGCAAAGCGTTGAACCGGCCATCAGCCAATTGTACTTCTACTATAACACCAGCCTTAACCTGCGCGGCAGCGCGCAGCGGTTGGCCAGCCTGGCGGACAATGGCATAGCCGCGGCGCAGAATGGCGGCCGGGTTCAGGGCGTTAAGCAGTTGCGCGGCCGCTGTTAGCTGATGTTGCTGATGGTCGAAGATGAACTTCAAGCGCTCGTCGAACCCTTGCCGGCTGGCGGTCAGGTTCTGGCGAACAGTCCTTATGTGGGCGGTCCCGTGTTGCTCCAGACGCAGAGCGGCTTGACGCAACTCGCGGGCCACCTGCCGGCGGTCCGGAACTAAAAGCTCGGCGGCGTTACTAGGTGTGCTGGCTCGGCGGTCGGCGGCCAGTTCGGCCAGAGACACGTCAACTTCGTGGCCGATGGCCACCAACGTCGGCACCCGGCTGGCAGCCACTGCCCGGGTAACCTGTTCGGTGCTGAAAGCCGCCAGGTCTTCGGCGCTGCCCCCGCCCCTGATTAGTACGATGGCCTCGGGCAACTCGGCTTCGGTGTTGAACTGTTCCAACGCCTTTACGATCTGTTCAGGAGCCGGCTCGCCCTGGACTTGGACGTCGATCAGCCGGATATCAATTCCCTGCCAGCGGGCGTTTAGGATTTTGATGAAGTCAGCATAGGCCGCCGACTGTCTGGAGGTGATCAGGCCGATCCGGGCCGGCGGATACGGCAAAATCCGCTTGCGGGCTTCGTCGAACAGCCCTTCGGCCGCCAGTTTGGCCTGTAATATCTCAGCCGCGCGACGGATGGTCCCCTCACCTGCCAGTTGTATGTTCATGATATTCACGCTAAAACCATATTGCTGGTGCAAGCGAGGCTGACCCTTAACCCTGATGAGCATGCCGTCTTCCAACGGCCCCGGCAGATTGTAGACGCTGCCGAAGAATTTGACGGAGGCCAGTTCATCCTTGAGATCGAAATAGACCCAGCGGTTCTTGCTAACGCGCAAATTCGCCAGCTCGCCGGTAATAACCACGCTGGGATAAGCGAATTCTAGCGTCTGGTTCAAAAGCGCCACGAACTCGCTGACGCTGACTTCCAAATCAACCGGAGGCGGCATCTTTGGTCCTCGGTAACTGCTGTTCGCCTTCCCGGAGCGCCCGCTGGTATAGATAGTAGCCCGGCGGGATTTGCACCAGCGTGTTAACCACGCGGTACATGACAGTCACCGGCAGGCTGACGGCAGGCCTTACGCCGGTACTGGCCAGCACGGCGGTCATTAAAGCTTCGTAGATGCCGATACCGCCCGGCAACACCGACACCAGACCGGCGACGTTGGCTATGGCGTAAGCCAGAATCACCGCTCCGATATTGACCAAGTGGCCGAAGGCGATATAGACGACGTAAACGGCCAGGACCTCGGTCGTATCAGCCAGCAACGCGTACAGGAACGGTACTTTAAGCCGTCGGTAGTTTTCCTTGATCTCCTGGTAATTATCATGGAAATCATCAAACACCTTGCGCGCCCGCTTGATGTTAATCGTTTCCGGATAATACGGCCGCACCACGTGAATCAGCTTGTTAAGGCCTTTGGTAACCGCCACGAAAAAGCTGTTAATCCGCTGCTTGCTGCCAATAATATAAGCGAAGCCGACCGTGGCGACCACTAAAAGCGTCGAGATCGAACTGGCAACCAAGATTACCAGATTATTCACCCGCCCCATGATTGCCAGCGAGAAGACGCCAAAGATCAGCAGGAACTCAAAAGCCACGAAATACAGCCCGATTTTCATCAGATGGATCAGTGTCGCCTTGGCGCCGCTCAGTTCCTTGCCGCTGCGCAGTCTTAGAGTAAAGTACGACATGCCGGTCACGCCGCCGCTAGGAAAGACATGGTTGACAAAGTTCAGCTCCAACGATGTTTTGAACAAGTGCTTATATGACAGCTTATTGCCGACTATGGCGAATAAACGCTGGTAGAGCTTGGCTTGCGAGTGATAGTTCAAGGCTTCGATAGGAATGATCAGCAGCAGCGCCCAAGCGTGCACGTGCTCAAAATTGCGAATAGTCTCGCCAATCTGGTGCCGCGTTATGTCTATCACGACAGCTAGCGCCGCCAGCGTGATGAGATTCAGGATAAGCTTCCAGCGCCGTCTCAAAAAACTTTTTTCACTCATTCACCATATTATACTTGACGCGACATTTAGCGGTTATACTAATAAGCATGCAAAGTTTGTTGATTTTGGGGCGGCAGCCGGCGCTGGGGCTGGCTGAATTAGAGAGCCTATATGGTGCCGACAAGCTGCGGCCAGTCGGCGAAAAGGCCGCGGTAGTCGATATTGACCCCTGTCTACTGGCCTTTGACCGGTTGGGCGGCAGCGTCAAATTCTGCAAAATACTGACCGAGCTGCCGACAACTGACTGGCAGCAGGTCGAGAAGTTTTTGATTCAAGTTTCGCCGGCGCAGTCCGCCAAAATGCCGCCGGGCAAAATGCTGCTCGGTTTAAGCGTTATCGGTCTGGAAGCCGGCCCCAAGCAACTCCAGGCGACCGGCCTGAAACTCAAAAAAGCCATTCGCCAAACCGGCCGCCCGGTGCGCGTAGTACCCAATAAAACGGCCGAGCTGGGCAGCGCGCAGGTGCTGCATAACCACCTGACCGGTCAGAACGGCTGGGAACTTTATCTGATCCGCGACGGCGACAAGACATTGGTCGCCCAAACCGTCAAAATTCAGGATATCGAATCTTATACCCTGCGCGACCGCGGACGCCCGAAACGCGACGCCAAAGTCGGCATGCTGCCGCCCAAGCTAGCCCAGATCATTATCAACCTGGCCGCTGGCCGGCTGTCCGAAGACAAGCTTGAGTCAATTTGTGAGGTGCCGGCCGGCGAGCCGCTGCCCCGCCCCCTTCTCGGCCAAATCGTACTCGACCCGTTCTGTGGAACAGGGGTGATTTTGCAAGAAGCCGCCTTGATGGGCTACGAAGCTCACGGCACCGACCTGGAACTGCGCATGGTGGATTATTCCAGGCAAAACCTGGAGTGGCTGGCCCAAAATTATCGCTTGCCGGCCGTCTGTTGCCGGGTCGAGACCGGTGACGCCACGGAGGCCAAATGGTCTCAGCCCGTTGATTTCGCGGCCAGCGAAACTTACCTGGGCCGATCTTTCACCAGCCCGCCGGGTCCGGAGGTTTTGGCTCAAACCGTCGCCGATTGCAACTTAATTATTAAAAAGTTTCTGCAAAATATTTATGGCCAGGTTAAGCCCGGT
>DATKRL010000038.1:0-4442 GCA_035532255.1 Candidatus Dormiibacterota bacterium
GGAAGCGCTGGCGTTCGTTATCGAAGTAGAGCTCCAGACCGCCGGTGGGGCCGTTACGGTGTTTTTTGATGAAGATGTCGGTCAGCTTTTTGCGTTCGGTGTCGGGATTGTAGTATTCCTCGCGGTAGATGAAGGCCACGACGTCGGCGTCCTGCTCGATCGAGCCGGATTCACGCAGATCGGCCAATTGCGGAATCTGCGGGCTGCGGCTTTCGACGGAACGGCTCAGCTGGCTAAGCGCCAGGACCGGCACGTTCAGTTCGCGGGCAATTCCCTTGAGGCCACGCGAAATCTCAGATATCTCCTGGACGCGGTTGCCTTCGTTGCCATAACGGCTCATGCCGCTCATCAGCTGTAGGTAATCGACGATGATCAAGCCCAACTCACGGCGGTGGGCTTCACGGCGGGCCTTGGTACGCAGATCGCTGACGGTTATGCCGGGTGTGTCATCAATGAAGATCTGGGCTTCGCTCAAGGTGCCCATGGCCTGGCCTATCTTTTCGAAGTCGGCGTCTGTCAGGTTGCCGGTGCGCAGTGCCCAGGCGTCAACGCCGGATTCCATGGACAGCAGACGGTCAACCAGCTGTTCCTTGCTCATTTCCAGGCTGAAAACCAGCACCGGCTGGCCGGCTTGAACGGCGATATTGTGCGCGAAGTTAAGCGCCAGAGCGGTTTTGCCCATTGATGGGCGGGCCGCCAGAATGACCAGGTCGGAGCGCTGAAAACCGGCCAAAAGATTGTCAAAGTCCTTATAGCCGGTTGGCACGCCGCGGATCTTGCCTTTATCTTTGTGCAAGTCATCCAGGCGGTCGAAACTTTCGGCCAGTACGGTCTCCAGGCTGATAACGTCCTGCTTGACGTGCTGCTGGCTGACCTGGAAGAGCGCGCTTTCCGCTTCCTCGACCAGCTCGCGTAACTGCCGCGATTCGTCGTAGCCCAGACCGGTAATCTCATGTGAGGCGGCAATCAGACGGCGGCGCAGGGCTTTTTGGGCGACGATGTCGGCGTATTGTTCGACGTGCGCCGCCGTCGGCACGAAATTAGTCAACTCCGTTAGGTAGGCCGCCCCGCCGATACTGTCCAGATGACCGCTGTTTCGCAAGCGGTCGGCCAGCGTCAGGACGTCTATGGCCTCGTGGTGCTCATAAAGGTGGATAATAGCTTCGTAAATGCGTTCATTGCGCTTGTCAAAGAAGTCAGCAGCGCTCAAATTGTCGGCTACCTTGACGATGGCGTCGCTGTCAATCAGTAAAGCGCCCAGCAGGCTGGCTTCAGCTTCGGCGTTTTGCGGCGGCGTGCCGGTAGTCGGCTTCTGGTCCATAATTATGATTCTAGCAGTTCGGCGTTACCAAAAATATTGCTTATGGCTGTTAAATTGGGGTCTGAGGGGTCAGGCGCTTCTGTTTCGGTCGCCGCGGAAGCTGGCGGCGCGGCATTCTTGTCGTGCTGGCATTCTATTTTGACGGCCTGGCCGGTTAGCTCCTGGATGATGTCGGCCATTTTTTGGCGGTTAGCGTTCTCGTCGATCCGTTTCTTATGAAAAGCGAAGGCAAAGGTCAGCTTAACCGTACCTCCCTCGGAGAAGTCCGGCTCGGCCATACGAACAATGCTGTACAGGGTGTTGTGCTGCTGCTTGACGGCCTTAAGCACGTCCGGCCAGATAGCCGCGTCCAAGGTTTGGCGCTTGGCCGAGGGCTTGGTTTTGGGTGGGGCCTCAGGCTTGTCTTTTGCCGGAGCCGGAGTCGGGGGTTCTTTCGGGGCGGTGGTCTTGTCAGGAGCTGGGGTCTCTTTGGCGGCGGCGGGCTCCTGGGGTTTGATGTTGGTTCGCGGCACGGCCCTCAAGAGGGCGATTTCCAAAAAACGCTCTGGGTCATGCGAAGCCGGTACCTCGATCAAGTCACGCAACAGACCGAACGCCAGATCAGGATCCAGCGAGCCGGCCATCAGCTCACCTCGGGCGGCCCGGCCGAGCTGCTTGGCTATGGCGGCCGCCTGGTAACCTTGGTCGTACAGTGCCGTGATAGCTCGCATCAGGTCTGCGGTCTGAGTCGCGGCGTTGGTAGCGGCGGAGAGCAAATTATCTACGGCTTCGGCCGGTGGCATACCGAGCAGGCGCTGGACATCGGCTACCTCTATCTTGTCAGCGTGGTTGCCAGCCTGGTCAAGCAAGCTGATGCTGTCGCGGAAGCTGCCTTCCCCATGCTCGGCCAACAATCGCGCTGCCTCATCACTGATCTTAATTTTCTCAGTCTTGGCGATGTCCTTGAGGTGGGCAACTATCAGGTCGGTTTCGACCGGCTTGAAAGCGAAGCGCTGAGTGCGACTGACGATGGTTTCCGGCAGTTTGTGGGCATCGGTGGTGGCCAGGATGAAAACGGCGTGAGCCGGCGGCTCTTCGAGTGTTTTAAGCAAGGCGTTGAATGCCTCTCTGGTTAACATGTGCACCTCGTCGATGATATAGACCTTGTATTTGGCGCTGGCCGGCGCTACGTAGACCTTATCTCTCAGCTCGCGGATTTCGTCAATCCGGCGGTTGCTGGCGGCATCAATCTCGATGATGTCCAGGTGGGAATCGTCACCGTTGTATGGCAGGCCGTTGATCTCGTGCGCCAGAATCCGGGCTACAGACGTCTTGCCCACTCCGCGCGGTCCCGTGAACAGATAGGCATGGCTGATCCTGCCCTGCTTGAGCGCCTGCTTGAGAGTGCGCGTAATGTGTTCCTGCCCGATAATCTCGTCAAGAGACCTCGAACGGTACTTTCTATATAAAGCCTGCCCCATATTCTTATACTTATACCTCGCGAGCGCTAGCTGCCATGTTGTAGTATTGGCAGCTCAGGATAAGGCTGTGAGGAATTACAGGGCGGCTTCGAGGGCGGCCCATTCGGCAGCGGAGTCGTCTTCCGGCAAGTTGACACTAACTTGGTCGCCCGGCTTAGCCTTGAAGTAGGTCACGCTGGCTAGTAGCACACGGAATTTCTTGCCACCGACTTCGACGAAGTAATGGCCATTGTCCAGAATCAGGCTGCCGACGACCTGCTTGCGCGGAATCGGGCCGATCTGCTTGTACAGGAACGCGCCGTCCTCAGCGATAGTCAGCTTGAGGATGTCGCCCTGAACGAGCTTGGATTTGCTGGCGTAGTTAGCGGGCACGGGATAGGTCTTGCCGTCCGAACCGACCATGTTTTGGCCGTCAAAGACGCCTTCAATCACTTTGCCCAGGATGTCTTCGCGGGCTACGGGCGCGACCTTTTCGTCATCACCGACGAGGCTGACCAACAACTCCGCGGCCGCGGCCAAGTTGGTCTCAGCTTCTTGGATCAAGGTCCGCAAACGCTTAACTTGTTTGTCTGGTATGTCTGGCATATGTCTGTCTCTCTCGCTTGAGAAGTGTTTATTATAGGTACACTTTCCGTCTAAAATTACCACGAACCTCCTTTCAAGTCAAAAAAATGTGCAAGTCTGTGGATAAATGACGAGTATGTAGTCAGGACACCTAAGACAAATCAGTAACTACTTGGTAGACATTTATACGATTGCTGTTAAAGCTCAGGTGGTGTTATTGTATGACTGAATGACAAATATATTATTCAAGCAGCGTGGCGGTGGTCAACTAGGCGAGCTATTACCGATATATGTAATAACTTTTAAGGGTGCAACGTGGCCATTCTGCGGCCTTATAATGACCGATACCGACATTACCTTTCTCTTTCTACGCAAGCGACTAACCCTTAGCTACACAGACCTTAAGGCAATAAAAATCTCAAGGTGGGGCTATATACAATTTGTGGCCAAGGAACCATCTTTTAACTTTGCTTTTAGTAGTCTTGGTTTGCAAAAGATTGTTTCAATATTAAGAAGCAAGAATGTAACACTTGATCCTATTGAGTTAAAAAAATTGAACACAGCAGTAGTCGCCGTAATACTACAAGGGGCGTTCGTTGCTGTCGTGCTTGTTATAGTGATACTACAGATAGTTTAGCTTGACGAAATCGTTCTCAGAGAGTAATATTATAGATAAGACCTTCGGCCGTGGTTTATACACCACACTTGCGGAAGGCCTTTTTTATTCTGCTGGAAACACTGACATAAAGTCTTTTCGTTTTGTCCGACGATTCTCTTTGACCTGTATATAAAACAAGTCGCCATTTGGCGCTAAGCCCGCAAATCTGTGCATGGATTCATTGGACTTGTTAGGATTCTTCTTTGTAACTGGTTGTTGTCTGGTTGATCGCAATAATTCAATGCCGCACGCGTAATACTTTAGTCGTTTATTGCGCTCTTTACGGTTCTTCTGGTTTAAATGTACCCAGAATAGCTCAATAAATACTTTGTCCTTCTTAAAATATGCAGATCTAACATAAGGCTGGCGTTTTGTCGGAGCCTTAATCTGGTTATAAAGTCTTCTGGCTGTCGGATAGACTTCTTCAAAATCCGTACCT
>DATKRL010000039.1:0-9244 GCA_035532255.1 Candidatus Dormiibacterota bacterium
CCGTCACGGATTTTACTAACTATTTCGGCTTTGAATTTTGGGTCGTAGGGGATACCTTTGGCCATATATTTCTCCAAATTAAAATGACAATGTCGTCCTTTCTAGAATAGACGATGTGTCCAGTTTACGGGGTCCCTGACAAAGTGGATCATAGACTTAAAGCACTCGAGGAAGAAGAGAGACGTTATGTACAAGCCTGGGGCGTAGGTAATATGAGTGAACCAGTCTATCTTGAGCGAATGAATAGTGTGGCAAGCCGACGCAAAGATTTACAAAAAGAGTTATCAAAAGCTAGAGAACAAGGTAATTTGCAGCAACTCAAAGATATTGACCTCAATGCCGTAGCTGAGCCATTTAAAAAGTTCCTGGGCAAACTACCGTACGAGGATAAGCTTTTTACGGTACGTAAGATTGTTGATAAAGTAATAGCAACGAAGGAGAAAGTAGAAATATGCGGAAGTATCCCTGTTTTAGAGCCAATAACGGAATCACATGTAGGGTTGCATGCTAACGATCGGGATCGTGGGGCTGCCGAACGTCGGTAAGTCGACCCTGTTTAACGCGCTGACCGGCAACAGCGTGTTGGCGGCCAATTACCCTTTCGCGACGATCGAGCCGAACACCGGAATCGTACCCGTGCCGGACGAGCGCCTCGGCAAGCTGGCGGAATTATACCGTACCGACAAGATCGTGCCGGCGACGGTGGCTTTCGTGGACATTGCTGGGCTGGTGGCCGGCGCCTCCGAGGGCGAAGGCCTGGGCAACCAGTTTCTGAGCCATATCCGCGCCACCGACGCTATCGTGCAGGTCGTTCGAGCTTTTGACGACCCCAACGTCCAGCACGTCGACGACGCGCACGACCCCGCCAAGGACATAGAAGTCATCAATACCGAGCTGGTGCTGGCCGACTTGCAAACGCTGGGACGGCGCCTGCCAAAGTTCGAAAAAGAAGCTCGCGCTAACGCCAAACTCAAGCCCGTACTGGAAGCCTACCAGCAGGCGCGTAAATTTTTGGATAACGGCGAGCCTTTGTGGAATCACCCCGAGATTGACCAAGAAGCCCTGGCAGATTTGCAGCTGCTGACATGCAAGCCAATCATCTATTTGTTCAACTTGGACGAAGCCGGCCTGGGCGACGAGGCGCGGCAGCAGAGCCTGCGCAAATTAGTGGCACCGGCGCAGGCTTTGTTCGTCTGCGCCAAGCTGGAAAGCGAACTTAAAGACCTCGACCTGGAAGATGCCGCCGAGCTGTTGAGCAGCTACGGCCAGCCGGAATCCGGTCTTTTCCAACTGATCCGCGCGGCCTACGAAACGCTTGGTTTGCAGAGCTTTCTGACAGCTGGCGAGAAAGAAGTCCGGGCCTGGACTATTCCGCGAGACTCTACCGCGCCGCAGGCCGCCGGTGCTATTCATGGCGACTTTGAGCGTGGTTTTATCGCCGCCGAGATCGTCAGCTACCCCGACCTGATAGCGGCCGGCTCATTAATAGCCGCGCGTAGTACTGGAAAGGTCCGCACCGAGGGCAAAGGCTACGTCATGCGGCCTGACGACGTGGTCGAATTTCGTTTCAATGTTTAGAACGGTTCGGCGGGCGGCGCTGCTGTTGGCGTAGTCTGCCCCGGCACAGGCACCCGCGGAATGCGGAATGACGGGTGTGCCAGCCCTAACTTAAGCCTGCGATTTCGCATAGCCATCGGCAGCTTGGAGTAGGCTATGTGGAAAGGATGAATTTCGGATGAGCTTGGCTCGTCTTTCTTGTCTTTGCCAAAAACCTCTTGCAACCCGTCGGAGTACAGTTCGGCCAGTTGATCCCTGGTCGGCCGGCTGATTGCGGGAGCCGGTTCAATGGCCGGCAGCGAGGTGCCAGTTGGCGGGCCGGCGGGCGGCACCATCCCGTTTTGGGCTAACAGGCTTTGGGCGAACAGATAGTCAGCCAGTTCAGGGCTGGGACGAACCGGTTCAGGCAACTGTGGTTGCAAGTCTGGCTGGACCTGCCCGCCGGCCCGGATCGTCTGCAATTGCAATTGGTTGTATAGCTTTTGTTGCTGTTCATACTGAGCCAGCAGATAAGACCGCAGTTGCTGGTTAATTTGTTCGAGGTGCTGGTGCTGCCCTTCCTGGTGCGTAGATTGCTTCTTCTTGGATACGGCCATGCACTGTTGCACGTGACCGATCAACTTGCGCAGGCGTGGTTGGTTAATGCTGGTAAATTTGAGCTCGGTTTCTCCGGCCGAAATTCTGATATAAGCGCCAACCAGCCGGTGATTGTAATCAATTTCGTTAATCATGTCGAACCGCAGGTCTTCGACCGTCAAATAATTAAGCGGTTTTTTATCGACCAGCAGCACGCGCACGTCCGTGGCCAGCAGCATGGCGAAACCGCCCTCGTAGATACCGTTCACGCACTCATAGATTTCTTCGTCGGGCAGAATAATGTTCTGCAGCTCCCTAACTTCGGTCCGGCCCCAACCGCGGTGATTGAAGCCCAAGCGTTTTAATTGGCTTTCGACTGACTTCGAGCTGACCATGGCGACCCTCCTTTTCCCTACGAATCTCCACTTATTTAATGATAGTCTCGCGCGACCATTTGATGAGTGAAAATCCTTACTCGTAGTTTGGGATTTCCCTCACATTGACATCTCTGGTCGGGCACAACATAATTAAGTCTATGTTGGCCACGCTCAAACAAACGGCCGAGTTCGTGGAGTTTTTCAGGCTGCACGGCACTAAGCAGACGTTCAAAAAAGGTGATTTCGTTATCCGGAACGGCCAGGCGCCGCCCGGAGTTTTTTATATCTACCAGGGCCTGGTCAAGGCTTACGACATCACCAAATACAACGAAGAGAACCTCCTGATTGTCCGCAAACAGGACGAGATTTTTCCACTGATCTGGGCGCTCAGCGGCCGTGAGCGCGGAATTATTTACCAGGCGTTGGCGCCGACCATTACCTGGCAGATCAGCCGCCAGGACTTTCTTGAACTTATCAACAAACGGCCTGAAGTTTTGACCCCCTTACTTGATATGACCTTGGAAATGTACCGCTTGCACGGCGAACGGATCATGACGCTGGAATTTCGCACCGTGCGGGAGCGTATCATCTCTTTCTTGTTGACGATGGGCCAGCGCTTTGGCAAACAAACCGATGACGGTCTGCTGATTGAGGTGCCGTTGCGTCACCAGGATATAGCCAGTTCGGTCAATGCCACGCGCGAAACCACCAGCCGCGAGCTATCGGCCCTGGAGCGCAAGGGACTGCTCGTCAACAAACAATCATACACTTTGCTCAAAGACCTCGATGCTCTCAGTAAGTACCTGACCTAGCCCGCGAACCGTCTATTTCCATTTGAGGATGATGTTGGTAACGGTTTCGAGCACCGTTTCGTGGTCGGGCACGTCATTGTTGTCGTAATAATGGTCAGTTTCCATGTAATCCCCCACGACGTTCAAACAATAAAGCTCGTCAGCCACGACATGCATCCGGTCAACGGCCGGAACGCTGGCCAAGGGCGTAGCCACTATCAGCTTATCGACGTCAATGGGCTTGAGGAACTCGGCCGCCAGATCCACCTCGAAACCAGTCTTCATACCGTCCGACACGACGATCACGTTATGGCCCCTCAGAAATTTCTTATCGATAGTACCGCCGGCACCAACCAGTTGGTTCAAGTCATGCATTTGCGTAAGTTTTTCCTGCTCGATCAGGCCGTAGTTCTCGCCAACCAGCTCCGAGATCTCGCCTTCCGAATAGCTATGGTTGTAAGCCATGATGCCGCCGGCAGTAATGCCGGCGATTGGCTGCGGTTCACGCGGCAGCATGATCTCGGCGCTGGCCAACATCGTCAAAACGCAGTGCAGCTCGACTGCTATCTGGGCGCCTACCATGGCGCCACCGTCGCCAAGAGCCAAGACGGCGCAGTTTTCGTAGCGATATTTCTTAGTCAGCTGGACGGCCAGCATCCGACCGGCCTGCACGCGTGAAGCGAAGTACATACCCGTAAGTGTAGCATCCGGCTTATGCTTTGCGTAGGCTGTAAAAACGCTCGCGGTTGCCCTTGGCGCCATGGACCGCCGAATCCGCTTTGCCCACCACGACGAATTTCGCCTGGGCCCAGGTCTCGAAAGCCTTGAGAATGTCCCGCCGGATTTTGTCATTCTTGATGACACCCTTGTGCTTGAGCCCGGCCTCCGCGGCTTCGAACTGCGGCTTGACCATGACGGCTATTCGCGTGTCCTTGTCGCATAGGCCGGCAACGTGCGGCAGGATTTTCCTAAGGCTGATAAATGAGACGTCGGCCACCACGATGTCCGGTGTCGCGCTAAGCCGATTTACGTCTCTAATGTCAGTTTGCTCGTGTAATTCTATCCTCTCGTCGTCGCGCAAGGTCGGGTGCAGCTGGTCGGTGCCGACCTCCACGGCAACGACCTTGCGCGCGCCATGCTTCAACGCGTAATCGGTGAAGCCGCCGGTGCTGCTGCCGACATCCAGCACTATCTTGTCCTTAAAATCCAGCTTGAGCGCTTCAGCCACCGAGGCCAGTTTAAGCGCTGCCCGGCTAACGTACTGCTCCTCCGCCATCAGCTTTATATTGTCTGTTTCGGCTACCAAAAACCCCGGTTTGGTAACGGTTTGCCCGTTGACCATCACCTGCCCCAGCTTAATGTAACTCTCGGCCTGGCTGCGCGTTGCCACCAAGCCCAACTTCATCATTTGTTGATCTAACCTGGCTTTTCCAGCTCTCATTCTCTCAAGTCTAGCACGCTTACACTCAGGCTACGACTTCGCGCATACTAGTTTGGAGGGGGTGCTTAAAGTGACCTAATAAGTACTCTATTCAGCATACTTATTACGTCACTTTAAGAACAGGCCTAAACCCAGGGTCAGCAGAACCCTTTTGGCTTAGGCAGTAGGCCAGCATCTTGCATTGTTTGTTTAATAGCAGTCCGGGTTTTCCGGTGTTGCAGCGTCTTAAAAATTTCCTCCGGATCCATATGAGTGAGCTCTCGGCCCTGGGGTCGCAGGTACCACAACACGGCCATCCTAATAAGATCGCTGCGGGTAGTGAAATCTTGCCTGGCCGCTTCATCAACCATATCTAATAAGCCATCTGAAATACTGATCGTAACGCGTCGCATTGTGGCTTTGTAAGTTCGACGTCGGTTGCCCACTATAGGTTCCTAGCCTTTGACGCGTTCGCGGTAGGCGCCGGTAGCGGTGTCGACAGAGATAATATCATCCTGTTTGATGAAAGCCGGCACCTTGATGGTAATCCCTGTCTCTAGCGTGGCGTTCTTGGTGATGGATGAGCTGGTATCGCCTTTGACGGCGTCTTCAGTATAAGTCACTTTTAGCGGCACGTTCTTGGGCAGTTCGACATTAATCGGCCGGACGCCGAAAAACTGCAGCTGGACGCGGTCGCCTTCTTTAATGTAGCCCGCGCCGTCGCCGACCAGGTCGGCCGGAATCTCGAACTGCTCGAAACTGGTCTCGTTCATAAAGAAGAAGTTTGACCCGTCGTTGTACAGATATTGGACGGCTTGGCTGGTCACGTCGGCACTGTCTAATTGTTCGTTGCCCTTAAAAGTTTTCTCAAGCACCTTGCCATCGAGTAAACTTTTGATGCGCACGTTAACGATTGAACCGCCGCGGCCCATAACTTTCTGCTTGTAGTCGACCACTCTAAAAGGCTCGCCTTCCCATTGGAAGACCGTACCTTTTTTGAGGTCGGTGATGCTCAGTGCCATATCCTGACTGCTCCGGGCTAGTTGCTAGCCACGAACGGCAGCAAAGCGATGTGCCGGGCACGCTTGATAGCGGTGGCCAAACGGCGTTGCTGACTTTCGGTCAGACCAGTTTTTTTGCGGGATTCGATCTGGCCGTAGACATTGATGTAGCGCTGCAAGGTCTTGAAGTCCTTGTAGTCAAAGAATGCTACGTCCGTACGGTGTTTAAAAATCTTTGCCATAGTTCTCCTTAAAAAGGTATATCGTCTAAATTAATTGGTTCGTCGCTGATGTCCTCTATGACGACATCATCTTTTTTGGGTTTAGCTGCTTTGGCAGCGTTGCTGGGTTTGGGTTTGTCAGTGGGCTCGTCGCCAGAAGCGGGCTCGGCGGCTCCGCCACCGTTCT
Source organism: Candidatus Dormiibacterota bacterium (assembly GCA_035532255.1). Taxonomy (GTDB): domain Bacteria; phylum Patescibacteriota; class Saccharimonadia; order Saccharimonadales; family UBA4665; genus DATKRL01. The sequence goes on from DATKRL010000039.1 coordinate 6,131, forward strand.
CGCCGGCGCCGCGGCTATCCAGGAAGGTCACGTCATTGGCCAGGACCTCGACTTTGCTGCGCTTAGCGCCGTCCTGCTCCCAGGAACGGGACTGTAAGCGCCCCTGCACCAGGCAGCGCCGGCCTTTGCTAAGATATTGGGCTACCCGTTCGGCCAACGGCCCCCAGCAGACAATATCGATGTAGTCGGTGACTTCTTTCCACTCGCCACTGGCGTCTTTGTATGCGCGGTTAAGCGCCAGGCTAAAGCTGGTTACGCTCTGGCCGGTTGGCGTCTGGCGCAACTCCGGGTCGCGGGTCAGGTTGCCCATTAGTGTTACTTGATTCAAACTTCGTGCCATCTTGAGTTCCTCCTTTAAAAGACCTATGTCTAGCTTAGTTTGTACATCTACCTTATTCCCGGCCTTTTGCGGCGTCAAGCTTGGGCCGGTACAAAATCGTAGTATTTAACAATTACTTAATCTTCGGCTGTTTCGTCGTCATCGTCACGCTCACCACGCTTGGCAGCCTGCTCGGCTTTTTCCGCCTTGGCGGCTTCGGCCTTGGCGATAGCCTTGAGGTCCGGCCGCGTGATGAGGAAACGAACGACTTCGTCGGTGATGTTCAGCGTGCTCTCGACCTTGGCGACGGCCGCGCCCGGCAGTTCCACGGTGTAAAACACGTACACGGCGTGCTCGTTACCCTTGATCTTGTAGGCCAGCTTGCGCTTGCCCCAGTTGTCGATCTTGCCCATTTTGCCGCCGTTGTCAGTGATGATTTTTTTGACACGGTCTTCGGCCTTGGTCAGGTCGACTTCCAGATCAGGGTGATATAGCACGGCAATTTCGTACTGATTCAAAACCTTGCTCCTTCCTTCGGTTAAAGCCTACACTCACGAGAGGATGTAAGCTGAAGTTGATAGTACTAAGGATTATATCTTAGTCACCTCTGTTGGTCAAGCAGCTCGGCCTACAGTTTGCTCATCGTAACCGTCGCGGCGCCGGTTTAGAAACTCGTGGCTGCGTCTGGCTTTGAGCTCTCGGTATTGCCTAAGCTCTGTTACGTCGAGAATCGGGGCCTGGTTGGCTGGTCGGCTGGCCGTGGCTGGCCTTTCGGCGTCCCTAAATGCAGCCTTCTCGAATCTGACCGTCGACAGGACCGCCTTAGACATTCTTTCTTGGTTCTCTTCGTGAATAGCGAATTCAACAGCCACAGTGGCGTCAACCACTTTCTTGACGACCGCTTCGTGCCCGTTCCAGTCTTGGTGTATGGCCTCTGATTGGCTCGTCGTTAATAACGGGCGCCGGAACGTGCTGGTATCCTCTTCTGATTCTGAGGAGTAGCGGTCTTGTTCGATGGCCGCGGCGCGGCTGATCAACTTGCCCTTACCGGCAACATACCTGTCGAACCTTAGTTCGTGGGGGTAGAACGGCTCGTCGTTTTCTTCGGCTGCAATCTTGGCTTGTTGGCGGTCCCGGGATCTTATGGCCTGGGGCTCTTTAATTTCATCCCCTCGTTTGAGTTCACGTTGAGCGGTGCGGCGCCAGGCTGCGGTTCGCGCGAACCAGGCAATGGACTCGGTGACTAGCGGATCTTGCGTGCTTGGCGCGGCGACTTGTTCGGCCCGCCAGGCTGCGGTCTCGCGGCCTTTCATTATCTGGGCTAGGGCCGTTGCTGCGCTTTCTGCGCTTTTCCTTTCCGCCTCATGGTCAACAAACAGCCTGTCGGTCTGGTCCTGAACCGCCGCCAGGTAGCCCTCCTGATAAGCATTAAACAATTCTCCAACGCATTCTGGGCTAGAAAGGTCTGACATTTTCTGAAACTCCTTGAGAAAGATAATTCGGCTTTAGAATAATACTAAATCGGTTTTGGCGCAAGTTTATTATTGATTTAGGTATTCGTCTTTGAAGTTTTCGTCGAGGACTTCGTCAGGGGTTGCGCCGGAGCCGCCGGCGGCTCCGCCGAAGACGTCATCGAGGGAGTGAACCAATACCTCGCGCGGGCGCGAGCCGTCGGCGGCGCCGACTATGCCCTGCTCCTCCATGGTTTCGATTAGGCGAGCGGCCCGGCCGTAGCCGATTCTCAGGCGCCGCTGCAACAGGCTGGTGCTGGCTTTGCGGTTGTCAATCACCACCTGAACGGCATCGCGCCACATATCGTCGTCAGCGTCCTGGCCGCCGTAATCGGCCACCACACCGCCCTTGCCATTGAGCTGGACGGGTTGGCTGACGACTTCATCGTCGTACTGCGGCGGCCGCTGCATGCGGATAAAATCGGTGACTTTGGTGGTTTCGTCCTCTCCGATCATGGCGCCCTGGATGCGCCGCGGTTTGGGCGAGTCAGCCATGGTCAGCAGCATGTCGCCTTCGCCGAGCAGCTTTTCGGCGCCGACTTGGTCAATAATCGTACGGCTGTCGACCTGCGAGGTCGTCTTGAAGGCGATTCGGGCCGGAACATTGGCCTTGATCAAGCCGGTAATAACATCTACGGACGGGCGCTGGGTGGCCAGTACCAGGTGAATGCCGACGGCCCGGGCTTTTTGGGCTATGCGAACGATCAGGGCTTCGACGTCGCGGGCGGCCATCATCATCAGGTCGGCCAGCTCATCGATCACGATGACGATGTAAGGCATTCCCTCTTCTTTTTTGAGGTTGTTATATTCGGCGATATTGCGCTTACCGACCTCTGACAGAGCGTGGTAGCGGCGCTCCATCTCGGCGACGGCCCACTTGAGCGCGCTGATACATTTTTCGGGTTCGGTGATAACCGGCGTTAGGAGATGCGGAATGTCATCGTAGGGCTTGAGTTCGACCCGCTTGGGGTCAACTAGGATCAGCTTGAGGTCGGACGGCGAATTGCGGTACAAGAGGCTGGTCAGAATGGTGTTGACCATCACGGATTTACCGGAACCGGTCTGGCCGGCGACCAGCAGGTGCGGCATTTTGTCGAGATCCGCCACCACCGGCGTGCCAGAAATGTCCTTGCCGATGACCAGGCCGAGCGTGCTCTTCACTTCTTGCCACTCGCGCGACAAAAAGATCGAACTGACGCGCACCGTCGCCGATTTGACGTTCGGCACTTCGATACCGACGGCCCGTTTGCCGGGAATCGGCGCCTCCATACGGATAGAATGGGC
>DATKRL010000040.1:0-9187 GCA_035532255.1 Candidatus Dormiibacterota bacterium
AGGGTGGCGTTGGTTTTTCATCAGGGAGCGCGCCGATGGCGCTTATGCTATACTTTTAGCATGCGCGGCGGCCTAAGCCCTCGAGGTTATACGATAGTGGAAGTGATGATTTTCCTGGCTGTTTCAGGCTTCATGTTCATCATCGCGGCGGCTTTTGTTTCCGGCAAGCAATCCAACGCCGAGTTCAGGCAGGGCATAAACGACATCAATACCCAAATCCAGCAGACCATAAACGACGTCAGCAACGGCTTCTACCCGTCGGGCAGTAGTTTTACCTGTTCAGCCAGCGCCTCGGGTTTGACAATCAGTGGCGGCAGTGGCCCGGAACAGGGTGCCAACCAAGGTTGTATCTTCCTGGGCAAAGTCATCCAGTTCGGGGTCAATGGCACCAATGGCACGGGCTACGACGTCTATACGCTGGCCGGCAGCCAGTTCGCCAACGGGGCTGCCGGCGGCAATCCACCCAGCAATCTCGCCCAAGCCTTCCCTCTAACGGTCGATGATAATTCGGTCCCCCCGACACCTGGGGGATGCACGGAAGTTTGCCGTCCTCCTATCCCGGGTTATACGCCCCGGGTCACGGGTATTAACTTAACCGAACTCAAAACTCTCGAATGGGGCTTGGCGGCCACCAAGATGACTGACAACGGGTCGTCAATCGGCGCGGTCGGTTTCATAAGCAGTTTCGCCAGCCAGACCGGCGTTAGTTTAAATTCCGGCTCGCAGACGGTCAACGTATATGCCGTTCCTTCAAACTTTGGTGACACAGAATCGACAACGGTACGAAATATCAATCTCCGCTTATCCGATTCCGACATACGGCCCAACCCTGATATAGTGATATGTTTTGATGGCGGTAATGGGAAGTACGGCAGCGTAACTATAGGCGGTTCGACCAGCAGCCAACGGCTATCCACCAGCATGCGTATAAGTAGCGGCACGCCGCCGCCCGGATGTTAGCCATGAAGCTCCCCAATATGCTTAATTCGGCCGGCGACACCATCGTCGAGGTAATGATCGTCCTGGCGGTGCTGGGCCTGTCTTTCTCGATCTCCTATGCCACGGCCAACCACGGCCTGATCCAGTCCCGTAACGCCGAGGAGCATTCCGAAGCTCTGGGCTTGCTCGACTCGCAGGTAGAACTGCTGCGCGCCGCTTTCAGCCAGAACTCAAGTGTCAGCAGCTTGACCAATGGCACGGATTTCTGCATGAAAACCCCGCCGGCTAATCCTGAGCTCAGCACGGCGCTCAACCACAACGTGCCGACCGACGCCGCCTCGGACAATTTGTACGGTTCAGCGGGCAACAACTACCCGGCGGCCTGTTTCAGCAACTCTTTTTACAACCTGAGCATCCACTACGATACTACCGACTCCAGCAACCCGTTTTTCGACCTGCGGGTCCGCTGGGACGGTCTGGGCAATCTCGGCCGCCAACAGGAAGAGCTGACCTACAAGATCTCGCCCCTGTCGATTACCGGCCTGGCCTTTGACAATGGCCCTGTCCTGACCGTGCCCAGCACCCCAGCGGCCAGCCCGCCCGCCGGCACCTATACTTCGCCGCAGTCCGTCTCTCTGACCAGCATCGGCCCCGGCACACCGATCAAGATTTACTACACGACTGACGGCTCATCGCCTGACACCAGTACCACCAGAATTTTATATAACAACAGCACCCCGATTACTGTCAGCAGAAATAAAACCATCAAGGCCATCGCCTACAACTCCTCCAACGTGGCCAGCGGCGTGCTGACGGCTGGCTATGTCATTGTCCCGTTCACTCCTCCGAGGCTCTCTGTCCACGGTGGCACCGCGCCGGGCGGAGCCTTTTACCCAAGTGATACGGTAGTACCCACGGTTATCGGTGTTCCTCTGGGCGACTCCTGCGTCATTAAGGATAGTGCTAACCCGTATTTTCAGCAGTCTTGCAGTGGCAGTTTCTCGGCCAGCAACTTACCGCAGAACCAGACAAGCAGCCTGACAGCCTATGTTGCCCATAGCGGTAGGATTTATGCCTCCAACTCAGTGTCTGTTAAGACTATTACTCCCACCTGTCCGTGGGGCTTTCATCAAAGCACGGCATCTGCTTATCAACAATACATTCAGTACTCCGGTAATTATTCGGATCCGCCTAATTGCGTTCCGTTATCTTTCTGAGAATGTTGAAGCATGAGACATAAAGCACTGATTTTTTTCGCGGGCGGACAGGTGTGTTTCTTTGGCGGTCTGGCCGTATGCGTAGCCCTCAGGCCTGAAGGGCTGGGAGCCAACGACGGTATCAGTTATTACGGCATTGTTATAAATACGTTGCCGTTCTATCTTATTAGTCTACTTGGCACTGCCGTGTTCAGCCTGCTGGCGGCTAAACTTATCAATTTGCCGGACCTTAGGCCGTTGCGTTACGGTCTATTAATCTTCGCACTACTGACAATAGTTGTCGCTCTTACGCCTTATATCCTATTAACGTTTCTAGATTGGCTGCATACCATAGCCGGGATCGTGACATTTATGGTACAAGTTGCTCTGAGTTTCTGGCTACTGGCTAAACTTCGATGGACGGGCTGGGCGTTGCTTCTTGTCATCCTGGAAGTAGTGACAGGGGCCATTTCTCTCGCGTACGTATTGCCTAGTCACGGATTTCTCATCCAGAGTCAAGTAAGTTTCCAGCTAGCTTTTGGCGCTCTGGTGCTCTATGGTTTCAGGGAATTATTGCCTGAGTAAGAGCGTAAAAACTCAATGGGCCAACTGAGTACGACGCTTGCCCGCAACAGGGTAATCATATACAGTAATGTTTATGCTTAAGCCCAAATCCTCGGACGGTTTCACTATCGTCGAGTTGATGATTGCCCTGAGTGTGTTGTCGGTGATCCTGGTTATGGCTACAGTTATCTTGATCCAAATCGGCGCGCTTTACAGCAAGGGCGTCAACGCCGCTAATCTGCAAAACACGTCCCGGAATATCGTTGCCGACGTGTCCGCGGCCCTGCAATTCAGCGGCAATACGCCGGTGTCATGCACGGTCAACGGCACCGGCACCAGCTGCGACGCCACCCCGCCCGCCGGCGCTTCGTATACTGACCCCCAACTATACACCACCGGCGGCGTTTCGGTCAGTGTGCACGCTTTTTGTGTCGGCACCATCCGTTATAGCTATGTGCTGGACAGCGAACAAGGTACCGACAATGCCGCTAACGCGATTACCAGAAAGGCCGCCGGCACCGTCACGCCGCATGTCCTGTGGCGAGACACCATTCTGCCGAATACCCCTTGTCAGCCGCTCAACTTGTCCAAGACAACGGTACCTAACCCGAACGGCAGCCCCAGCGGTGGCTACGACATGGTGTCGGACCACATGCGCCTGACCCGTCTCAACATCAATCCGCCAGCCGGCGATAACACCTATAGTATTGACGTTTGGATGGCCTACGGCGACAGCGATCTGGTCAACACTGATTCGAGAGGGAACTCTACCTGCAGCGGCGGGTCCGGCACGCAGTTCTGCTCGGTGTCGCAAATCAGCTCGGCCGTCCGGGGAAGGGCTTACTAATGGTAATTCCCAAGCAAAATTGCGGTACAATAAAGCTTATGGAAACCCCTCGTCGGCTGACCAGTGATCAGCGCGGCTTCGCCTCTATAGTGATTGCCATGGTAATGATACTAGTTTTAAGCTTGATTACCGTCGGCTTCGCCCAGCTAATGCGCCGCGAGCAACGCTCAGCACTGGATAAACAACTCAGCAGCCAGGCTTATTACGCCGCCGAATCCGGTGTTAACCAAGCAGTTTCCGCGATTAACGCCGGCTATTTCCAAACCACCGGTATAGCCAAAACAACCTGCGGAACTATCCGCGGCGACACTTACTTCTCAAAAAATACCGTTGGCAGCGACCCCAACGTCAGCTACCCCTGTCTGCTAGTCAACCCGACTCCGCCTTCACTGCAGTACAGCACTATTGATACCACGGCGCCCAAAGTTGTGGAACTGGAAGGTCTTGATACCAGCAGCGGTAAGCCTACGTCTATATCTACCATTGAGGTTAGTTGGCAGGACCCCAACGGCGCGGGTTTCGCGCCGGGCTGCGGTTCGGGTTTATTCAAACCCGCTGGCAGCGGCGGCTGGACCTACACTGGACTGCTCAAGGTTGAACTCATAGCGCTCAACGACGGCAGAGGCAACCCCGCCTTCGATCGAACCAGCCTAACCAACCATGCTTTTACGGCCTTCTTATGCCCGAATAGCTCCGGGTCAGGCCAGGTAGGCAGCCTGACCTATTTCTCAAACATTGGCGCGGCTAGCGGCGCCATCATTAATGGCCAATGTAACTCTGCTAACCCCTCTAGATCCAGCACCGCCTCGCCTCCGACGCCACTTAACTGCAATGCCCAGATAACCACCCTGAATAACCTAAATGAGTCGACTTTCTTCCTGGTCATGCGCTCTATCTACTCGGCCACGACAGTAACTATTGCTGCCTATGACGGCAGTGGTACGCAGCTTAATATCGGTGACGCCCAGGTTTTGGTTGATTCAACCGGCAAGGCTCAGGACGTGCTCAGGCGGGTCCAGGTCCGCGTACCAGTCCACAATAATTACAATTTGACCGATGGCGTTGATGCGGCAGCCAGCTTGTGTAAGCAGCTACAGCTGACGCCAGCCAGCGCCAACAATAGCAGCACCAGCGCCAGCTGCCCCGTGCCTTAGGGCGGGCTACTGCCGGTGGAACTTCTCGTGCACGCTTTTAAGGTGCGGATCGGTGACGTGAGTATAAATCTGAGTGGTCGCGATGTTGCTGTGGCCGAGCATGGCTTGGACCGAGCGTAGGTCAGCGCCATTCATTAATAAATCCGTCGCGAACGAATGCCGCAGCGTGTGCGGGCTGACGTGCTTGGTGATGCCGGCCAGCAGGGCGTAACGGGCGACAATGCGCTGCACGCTGCGAACCGTCAGCCGGTGAAAGTTGCCGGACAGGTCAACTTGCTTGCTCCCGCTATATCGAATAAACAAAGGCCTCGCCGTGTCCTGGCGCTTGCTCAAATAGTGTTCAACCCACTTAGCAGCCTCCTGACTGATGAAAATCGGTCGGTCTTTTTGGCCCTTGCCGCGCACCATGAATTCGCGTCTTTTCAGATTGATATGGTCCCGGTCCAAGGCTACCAGCTCGCTGACGCGCAGGCCTGAGCTGAACAAAAGCTCCAAGATCGCCCGGTCGCGCACACCACTGAGGCTCTCCAGGTCCGGCTGAGTAAATATCCGTTCTAATTCGTCTTCGTTCAGGAATGTCACTTGCTTGCGCCGCGTCCGCGCCAGCTCTATTTTGTCGGCTGGCAGGGCGGGGATGTCGCGCTTGGCGCAGTATTTGAGAAAGCTGCGCAGGGCGATGAGATGGTAATTTTGCGTGGCTTTGCCCAGCTCGTCGGACGTGTTGGTGCCCAGCCGGTTCAGCCACAGCCGCCATTTGCGAATCAGCTCCACGTCAATCTCGCCGACCTTAATGTCGCCCGCGAAATCCATCAACCGCGTCAAATAATGGTCATAATTCTGGATCGTCTTTTGCGAACGGTTCTGTTCAATCTCCAGGTATTCCAAAAAATCAGTTTTTGTTTTCGAGAAGAGCATAAGCTTATTGTAACATTGTGCGACACACCGATTTTATGTTCGCTGGGTGATCTGTTAAGATAAGATGAAACTAAACAAGGACCCACGATGGAACGAACCCTGATCATTACCAAACCTGACGCTATCCAACGCGGCTTGGTCGGCGAAATTATCGGCCGCCTGGAACGAAAAGGCCTTAAGCTAATCGGCATGAAAATGGCCAGCCTTGACGAGGCAATGTTGCGCTCGCACTACGCCGAACACGTCGATAAGTCATTCTACAAAGGTCTTGAACAATTTATGAAGAGCTCGCCGGTCGTGCTCATGGCCTGGGAAGGCTACCAGTGCGTCGAGTCCGTCCGCACCTTGGTCGGCGCCACCAATCCGCGCGAGGCAGCGCCTGGTTCCATCAGAGGTGACCTGGCTATCGGCGCCGGCCGCAACCTGGTCCACGCTTCGGATTCCAAGCAAAGTGGCGAGGCCGAAGTCGCTAGCTTCTTCAAACCCGAAGAATTGTTCGACTACGACAAATCCGAGTACGTCCACATCTACGAAGAAGCCGAACGCGCCTAAACCTGCTAAACTAAAAGTGCCGCTGGCACTTTTTGCCCCTGTAGTTCAATGGATAAAACAACTCCGTCCTAAGGAGAAGCTGGCGGTTCGAATCCGTCCAGGGGCACCACGAATGATACAATACCCTTATGGCTGAAACTGTGGCCGAAAAGGCCGAAAAAACACCGACAAAATATTTCGATGACCAATTTGATGACGAGGAAGTGCTGTATGTCTTCCACAAACACCCGATCGTTATGCGCAAGGGCCTGGTCATCGGGCTGGTCGCCTGGCTGCTCGGCCCGCTCTACACCCTGGCGCTGACCTACATTCACCCCAACAACCCGCCGAACATGACTTTCTTCGGCCTCAGCCTATTAATAAGCATTATCATAGGCTTCATCCTATTCACGCCCAGCTGGATCGGCTGGCACTTTAGCGTTTTTATCGTCACCGACCAGCGGTTCATCCAGATCACGCAAAAGGGCCTGTTCCACCGGGCCGTGGCCGATATCACACTCATCCAGATCCAGTCCGTCAATTATGAAGTCTCCGGACTGCAGGAAACGCTGCTGGGATTTGGTACAATAAAGATGCAGACCTATGTGGGAGATCTGACGATTCGTGAAGTGAGCCATCCGGCCAAAATTCAAAAAAAACTCCTAGGAATACTGCGTCAAGAAGGAATCAGCACCAATACGTATCCGGCTGCTCAGCAGCCTAACCAAGCGCATGAAGAAACCGAAGAAGATCAAGAAGCCTAAATTACCCAAAATCGGCCGCCCTCTCAAAGGTGTCAGCCGGCTGGCTGTCAGGCGCCGCAAAACCACCGAAGAAAAGGTCAGCGACGCCCTGAGTAACGTGCCGCGGATCACCAACGAGACCGTTGGCGAACACCGCGAAGAAGTCCTGTCCAGCGCCCGCAAGTACATTTACCCATTGCAGCACTCAAAGTACCGCGTGGTGCGGATTTCACTGGGGTTGTTCGCCCTGGTCGTGATCGCTTTTTTCGCGTTTTGCGGCCTGGCTTTGTATAAATTCCAGATGACGTCCGGCTTCATTTACGACGTCACACGCGTCGTGCCGTTTCCAGTGGCCAAAACCGGCAATACCTGGGTCGGCTACGAATCCTATCTGTTCGAACTGCGTCGTAACATGCATTATTATCACACCCAGCAACAGGCCAACTTCTCGACGCGCGACGGCCAGACCCAGCTCAAGCGCCTCAAGCAGCAGGCTCTCGGCCAAGTCACACAGGACGCCTATGTCAAACAACTGGCCGCCGAGAACCACGTCAGCGTCAGCGATCAGGCGGTCACCGATGAACTCAACTTATTAAAGAACGAGAACCGCCTCGGCAGCAGCTCGCGCGCCCTGCGCGATTCGCTCAACGCTTTCTTTGGCTGGAACGAAAACGACCTCAAACGCGAACTCAAGAAAGAAATGCTGGCTCAAGCCGTCGTCGCCAAGCTGGACACGACTACCAACGACCGGGCCAAGGCCGCGCTCCGGCAATTGGTCGGCGGTGCCGACTTCGGCGGCCTGGCCGGCCAGGTTTCCGACGACGCGGCCACCAAAGGCAACGGCGGCCAATACCCGAGCGCCTTAACGCTCAACGACGGCCAGGTTCCGCCAGCCGTCACCGCCGAGCTCTTCCGGCTCAAACCCGGCCAGGTTTCCGGTATCATTAACACCGGCTACAGCCTGGACATTGCCAAGCAGATTGACGCCAGCGGCAGCAGCGTCCACGCCGCCCACATCCAGTTCAACTTCCAGCCCATCACCACCTACGTCAAGCCGCTACAAGCCAAAGAACCGGCCCGTTACTACATAAAACCCTGAGCGCCACGCGCTTTCGTTTGCTTTTTACTCCGCGAGTTGCTAGAATTACCCCTGTTGCATGGACGGAAACGTTTTTGCCGCGAACGCGGGCTCGTAGTGAAGTCGGCCTATCACGCCTCCCTGTCACGGAGGAGATCGCCGGTTCGAATCCGGTCGGGCCCGCCACGAAAAATGCTCACCATTTTGGTGGGCTTTTTTCGTGCCTGTTCAGCTGGATTATTTGAACGTTCGTCGTATGTGAGCGTTAACGAACGGAGAAGCGATGTCCTTACTGGTTATGGTGCATTTCGAGGTGGAATCCAGCCCCGCCACATGGACAAATAACCGCCTACATGTTATTATTATCCAATGGCTGGAGAGAGTCTACAGGTTTATGATTGGCAGGTAGAGCAGGTTTTTTCTGACGTTATTATTCAACCAGCTGAATCACAACACACTAAAATTAACGCCGATTTAAGTGATGCACGACTACAAGGTGGCTTAGGAAGAGTTTGTGACGCTGTTGTTAAAAATGGACTACGATTCACTCAGCAATCTAATGGAAGTTATTCTTTAGATACTGTTCAAAGGAAATTTACTCCTGAACCAGATCTCATTCCTGCATGGATGGCTGCTGCAGTATGGTCAAATGTGCCTCAAGAGGTACCTCATCATAATCCAGCCTTTGTCAGTACTACCGCAACAACAGGTATTGATGAAGCAAAACAAAAGTATGTTGGGTATGACAATATTAAGGCCGTAGGTAGGGTATTTGGTCTGGACGTGCGATCGCTCAGAAGTAGCCTAATTCATGCCCTTAGATGATGTCCACCCAATTATACTGTTGGCGAACCTCATGCATATAGTGCGTATCGGTACAGTTACGATTTGCCAGAAACGGGTATTAAACTTGCTGCCCTACCCATGGTTGCCCGCGCAATGATGAAGAACCCGCGTGTTATTTATAAGAGTAGTCATCTTACAGAACACCAAGCTGAAGAAGCGGCAGGCATTTTCATGGCATTTTGTGAAGCTGTACTGACTACTCCTGAAGAGAAATAGTTCCATACCTTCACAGCCACGGCCCGCCATTATGCTTATGTTTAAGTCTCTCCATTGCTGAGAGACTTTTTAGTACAAAACTATTGACAATGTATATACCCATGTATATAATTCGGTATATGACGAACTTAGATAAAACTATTCTTAATGTTAAGTTA
>DATKRL010000041.1:0-4406 GCA_035532255.1 Candidatus Dormiibacterota bacterium
GGCACTGGTTTGTTCCTTAGGGTTACGCGATCGGTGGGCAGCTTCGACAATATCCGCGAACTTGTGGTAATTAAGGCTGGCGGCGCCCGGTAATAAGCCGTCGATACCTTCAAGCCCCAAGATGCCGCCGACGAATTCGGCGTCCACGCTGGCCCCATAGATAACCCGCATTTCTTCGGCGACCTTGTCGCCATAAAGCTCCCCGATTATGCGCCGTATCCATTTGATGGCGTCGTGGATCTCGTCAGGTTTCGCCGGACCGCCAGAGCCAAAGGTGCTGATCGCCCACACCGGCTCATAAGCGACGACGACTTTTTCAACTTCTTCGTCCGTCAGATTAGACAAGGCCGTGGTCAGCTGGTCGTGGATTACGCGTTTGGTCTCGCCGGCAGCGCGTTCATGCTTGGTTTCGCCGACGCACAAGATGGGGGAAATGCCATTGCGGATGGCGGCCTGGACCTTGTCGCGCACGGTTTCCAGGTTTTCGCCAAAATATATCCGGCGCTCGGAGTGTCCGACAATCACGTAATCCACCAGGCCGCGCAGCATAGTGAAGCTGACCTCACCAGTGTAAGCGCCTTCGTCTTTATAGAAAGCATTTTGGGCGGCTAGCCGGAATTTGCGGCCGTCCACCTTCTGGCTGACCGCTTCCAGGGTGAGCAGGCTGGGTGCCAGCACCACCTCGACGTCCTTATGCGCCTCAAGGCGGTCGTCCAAGCGCTTGACCAGCTGCTGGGCCTCCGCGGGGTTGAGGTGCATCTTCCAGTTACCGACAATTAGAGTACGTTTCATATCGCTTATGAATAAGTGTACCACAAGAGAGCCGGCTTAATTATCGCGCAGCACTTCCACGCCGGGCAGCTTCTTGCCGCTCAGCAAATCCATACTGGCGCCACCGCCGGTTGATACGAAGCTGAATTTGTCATACAACCGCGCGCTGTCGACATAGCTCAGCGTATCGCCGCCGCCGACCAGGCTATAAGCGGCACTGGCGATTATGCGATCGGCCACGGCCTTGGTGCCGGCGGCGAAAGCCGGCGTTTCAAAAATACCGACGGGTCCGTTCCAGATAACCGAGCCGGCCGGGTCAATAATCCCGTCCAGTTGAGCCACGGTTTCGGGGCCCACGTCGACGATGATGTCGCCGTCAGTAACCTCCGTTGCCATAACCGTTCGAATGTTGGTTTGGCTGTCTAAGTTATCCGTGACCACCACATCGATGGGCAGTAGGAATTTTTTACCTTGGCCGTCCGCTTTGGTCAGAATTTGTTTGGCCAGTTCTACTTGGTCGGGTTCAACCAGGCTCCGGCCGACATTCAAGCCTCGCGCCAACAGAAAGGTGTTGGCCATCGCGCCGCCGACAAAGACGGCATCGACACGGTCAATCAGAAATGACAGAATTGGAATTTTAGTCGAAATTTTGGCGCCGCCCAGTACGGCTAACACCGGCCGTTTAGGATTTTCCAAAATTTTGGTAATCGTTTCGACTTCGCGCTCCAAGCTCAAGCCGGCTACGGCTTCCAGATATCGCGGAATACCGACAATCGAGGCGTGCTCCCTGTGGCAGGCGGTAAAATCATCCTCTACAAAAATCTGGCCATAGGTAGCCAGGGTTTTAGCGAACTGCGGATCGTTGGCTTTCTCCTCCGGTTGAAAACGCAGATTTTCCAGCATTAGAATCTCGCCGGGCTGGATATCTTTGACGGCCGTGGCTACTTCCGGACCGACGCAGTTGTCCATAAACTTGACCTGTCGGCCTAGCAGTTCGGCCAGGACCGGTGCCACCGGCGCCAGACTTTGAGTTTCGTCGCTGTGATGACTGATTAGCACCAGGCTGGCCTGATGCTCCAATAAATAATCGATTGTTTCCTTGGCTGCCACCAGGCGTGTTTTGTCGGCGACCTGATCGTCTTTAATGGGCACGTTGAGCATGGCTCGCACTAATACGGCTTTATTGGCAACGTCAACATCGCGAACGGTTTTCTTGCTAAACATGTTGCTATCGCTATTCTAGCACGCGAACCTTGATGGTATCCGTCGTGCCGACCACGCCCGGGTAGCGGCCGGAAGCCGTGACGATCACGTCGCCTTTGTGCAAAGCCTTGCTTTTGCGCAACCAATCCGTCAGCTTGATGGCGGCCCGAGCGTCCACCGGCCGGACATAGCTTTTGACACCATAGACGATGGCCAGCTGTTGGCCGGTGCGCTTGTCGCTGGTGACGGCGATCAGCGGGATGGGCGAGCGGCGGGCGGAGATTTGCAGAGCCGTGGCGCCCGATTTGGTCTCGGCGACCACGGCGGTAGCTTCGATGTCTTCGGCCAGGTTCAGTACGGCGCCGCTGACGGCGGCTTGGCGGCTGTGGTCTTCATTACCCGGAAAGCTGACTTTGAGTGGCATGTGGTTTTCGGTGTAAAGAATCACCCGTTTCATAGTTTCGACAGATTCCACCGGGTATTTGCCGCTGGCGGTTTCGTCGCTCAACATGACACAGTCGGCCCCTACCAGCACGGCCGTGGCGATGTCCGAAACTTCGGCCCGTGTCGGTTCGGGCACGTCGTTCATACTGGCCAGCATTTGAGTGGCGACGATGGTCGGCGTGGCGTACTTGAGCCCCAGTCCGATAATTTTACGCTGGACGATAGGAACGCTTTCGGCCGGTGTCTCGACGGCCAGGTCGCCGCGGGCAATCATCACGGCGTCGCTTTCGCGGACGATGTCTTCGACGTTATCGACGGCCGGCTTGGTCTCGATCTTGGCGATGACCTTGGCGGTGCTGTTCATAGTTTTTAAGAGGCGCTTTAGCCGCGCGATGTCGTCAGCCGTCTGAACGAAACTGAGCGCCACGTAATCAATGTCCTGCGCCGAACCGTAAACCAGGTCGGCCCGGTCCTTGGGCGTGATGATGTCACCGCCTAAGTCAGTGTCCGGCAGATTGATGCCCTTGCGCTTAATCAGCAGCCCGTCATTCTCAGCCTCGGCGTGCACGACGCCTTCCCGTACGCTGGTTATAGTCAGCCGCACCTTGCCGTCAAACAAGTAGATACGCTCGCCGCGTTTGACCTTTTTACTGAGGTCATACTGGGTTGGCAAATGGCCGCTAGCGGCGTAATCGGCCTGATATTTGAAGCTCATTCCCCGCCCTTTTTTGACGTCCACGATACCATCGAAGTCGCCCAGCCGGATTTTTGGTCCCTGCAAGTCCTGAATAATCGCTACCGGCTTGCCGTGGGCCTGGCTGGCCTTGCGAATCCAGCCGATCTGCCTAGTGCGTTCCTCGGGCGTGCCGTGGCCGAAGTTCAACCTGAAGCCATTCGCGCCGGCCTTAATCAGAGCTAAAACCGCCGCGTAACTGTCGCAGGACGGCCCGATAGTGACCAGTATTTTGGTCCGCTTGAACTGTTTTAGCGGCACCGTCGGTGCCTTGTAGGTTTGCCGCATATAGCCCGCCCAGATAACGTTAACGCTTTATGTAAGAGTGAGTATATACCGCTTGGCTGCTAATGTAAAAAGCTTGTCTAGCCTGGTGAGGAGCCGGGATTACCCGCGCTCATCGGCTTCCATGAGACAGCAAGACCGCGGGAGTTTTCACCTGTTCGGTAGCCAAAGCGTCTTGTGAGATGTGTTCGAGGGATCTGCCTTTTGTTTCGGGCAACATAAAATGAGTCACTGCTACACCCGCGAGACAGACAACGCTTATCACCAGTTCTGTCTTAGCCAGTCCTATCGAAGACAACAGAAACGGGAAGGAAAAGGCCCCGATAAACGCTCCCAGCTTGCCAACCGCGGCTGAAATACCGTGCCCCGTAGTGCGCAGCCGCACCGGAAATAATTCTGTCGGTACTACGAACGTAGTGGTGTTAGGGCCATATTGGGTAAAAAAGTAGCTGATGCCATAGAGGGCCAGGAACGGGACGATGGCGGTGACAATACCGGGCACCAAACCTATGATGGCAAAACTGAGCGCCATGACCAGAAAGCCTATACTTTGAATTGATTTCCGGCCCTGAGTGTCGATGCGCCGGATCGCCAACAAGTAACCAGGGGCCGCGGCAACAACGAATATCAGCAGCGTTTCGAGCGTGGTCTTCACCAGGCTGGCGTGCGGATTCAGTAGTTTTAGAACGATTGGACCGGAGATCGTGTTTCCATAGAAAGCTATATCTATCAGGAACCAGGCGCTGGCCGTACCAATCAGCCAGCGAAGCAACCGCTTATTATGTATGAAAACGCTCAGGCTGTCGGCCTCTTTGTTCTGTATTTTTAGAGCTGTCGGCTGATAGGCTACGGCTGTTGCCGAACTGGCCCGGCGGGCAGCATGAGTAGCGTGCTCGATATCGCCGGCGGCCAGCGCGAAACGAGGCGTTTCATGGATTTGACGCCGTAGGCGGAAGACGGCCAACGCCGG
>DATKRL010000042.1:0-5933 GCA_035532255.1 Candidatus Dormiibacterota bacterium
GTCTCCAGCCGGACGTTGACGTCCACCTCGTTGCCGTCGGCCATTTTGACTTTTTGGGCAATGTGCCCTTGCTGGGCCTCGTTGGCACTGGTGGAAACGTCGCCGGCGCTGGCAACGGCCGAAATCAGGATGTGGTACTTATCCGGCTGCAGCCGGGCTATGGGATGCAGCACGCCGTCAATCCGGAAACGGATGCGTACGTCGTCGGCCTGCGTCTCGATGTGAATGTCCGAGGCGTTCAGATTGTGGGCCTGGGCCACCAGGTAGGCCAGCATGTCATCAGCCCGCACCTGCTGCAGCATGTCCGAAATCTGGCCGACCTGTTCCTCGCTGCCGGCCTGGTTCAGCTCGATGTCCTGGTAAACCACTTGCTTAGGCGGATCATAAAGGCGCATATATTCCCGAAAACCGGCATCCGAAATAATCGCGAAAACCACCCGCTGATCAAGAAAACGCCTCTGTAAATTAGCCATGGTTTGCTGAGAAGTCGTAGTCGTAACGCCAAACAGAACGTTGCTCTTGTCGGCCCTCAAGGGTACGACCTTCGTCTGATAAAGCTCCGGCACGCTTAGTAAATCACGGTACAGTGGTTTCTCGCCCAGCTGCGAGGTGTCGGCATAATCCATCCCCAGCACGCGGGCACGGCGCTGCGTGGCCTGCTCTTCGTCCTGGCGGGCATCCTGACTCATATCCTTACAGTAAAGCATAAGCAGGGAGCTTTGTACATTTGCTCCCGCGACCTAAATCACGGTCTTGGAACAAAGATACAAAGCTCTCCGCGCAGGCTTTCCTGTATTATTGAGGCTTATGAGAAACTTGGTGCTGATCGCGCATAATCTGCGAAGCGCGCACAACGTCGGTTCGCTGCTCAGGACCGCCGAGGGCTTGGGAGTGGGTAAGGTATACCTAAGCGGTTACTCCCCTTACCCACTTTCGGCGAATGACGAGCGGCTGCCGCATCTGGCGCGCAAGATTGACAGGCAAATACAAAAGACGGCCCTGGGCGCCGAGAAATTCGTTGACTGGCGGCACGAGCCAGACGTCACCAAGCTTATTACCGGCTTGCGCGACAAGGGTTTTACGATTGCGGCCTTGGAACAGGCTCCTGGAGCTATCAAGCTGCCCGACTTCAAGCCGTCCGACCGGATAGCCCTGATTGTCGGCCGCGAAGTCGAGGGCATCGAGCCGGAAATTTTAGAACTTTGCGACCTGGCGCTAGAAATCCCAATGCTCGGCCGCAAGGAATCGTTCAATGTCGCGCAGGCGGCCGCCATGGCGCTGTACCACTGCCGGTTCGCCGGTTGACAGATACCGGCGCGCCGGATGTGCTATAATTCCCCCAGTTAAAGAAAACAAAGAATGGCCATAGCTACCAGACCGAAACCAACCGCTAACCACAGGAAACGCCGGGCCCAGCACCACCGGCAGGGTAAGCTATATCTAAAGACATACTGGCCTTACCTGCCGATGCTGATGATAGTCGGCCTGGGCCTGGTGGTCAACAGCGTGTGGTCCAGCAGCGGCATACTTGGCGTGAAGAGCGATTTTAGCAACGCGGCCCTGTTAAGCGCCACTAATGATAACCGGACACGTGATCACGAGCCGGCTTTAGCCATTAACGCCCAGCTGACAGCTGCCGCCCAGACCAAAGCCAACGACATGGTCAGTCGCAACTACTGGTCGCATGACACGCCCGACGGTAAGACGCCCTGGAATTTCATCACCGCCGCCGGTTATCAATATCAGTCAGCCGGCGAAAACTTGGCATATGGCTTTGACAATGCCAGCGGCGCGGTAGCCGGATGGATGAACAGTCCGAAACACCGGGCCAACATCTTAGACACCAACTATCGGAACGTCGGCTTCGGCGTTGCCAGCTCGCCGAATTACCAAGGCAGAGGCCCGGAAACGGTGATCGTGGCCGAATATGGCCAGCCGGTCGGAACCCCGGCCAGCGTGGCGCCGAACGCGCAGAGTGCCGTAGTCGAGGGTGCTTCCGCCCAACCGGTTTCCCGCATCCAGCTTCTGACCGGCGGCCAGGCGGCCTGGAGCGCCTTGGCTGTCTCCGCCCTGGCTGGCGCGGCTTTCGCCCTCTTCATTGTCCGTAATGGTTTGCGTTTGCGGCGGCTGGTGCTTGAAGGCGAAAGCTTCGTCGCCCATCATCCGCTGCTCGACATAGCCATCGTCTTCGTCTTCACTGCCGGTTTCGTCATGACCCGCGTTGGCGGCATCATCAGCTAGACTTTTTATTGGATAACAAGATTATCGGAGCCAACCAGATCGCGGAGTTGGGTCAGGCCCTCGCTGCCGCGGTCGATGCCTACCGGCAACTTGATGGCCTGCTTGCCGGTAGTTTCGCCGAGCACTAGAACGACTTCGGTTTCGCCCCGGTGCCGGTCAATGGTTTGCTTGAGCGTCAGCAGCATTTTTTCGTCCTGGGTATCGGGCAGCCGGACATAGACGCGCTCAGTCTTGGCTGGCGCGGCCTTGGGCGGCGAGGCTTTGGCCGCCAGTTGTTTGCCGGTCGGCTCATAGGCGGCGGCTTGTTCGGCTGTGATCGCGCGAGCTTCGTCGACAGTGATTTTAACTTCGCCGGTGTGGTTGCCAGATCGATCGCGGGTACTGACTTTGCCGCGGACCAGCACTACCCGGTCACGCTCCCAGATGCCGGCTGTCTGCTGGTAGCTGTTAGGGAACAGGATGGCCTCGATTTCGCCGAAACGGTCCTCGATCTTGACGAAGGCCATGCGCTGGCCGCTTTTGGTAGTGATTTCACGAAAACTGGCGATGGCCCCGCCGACGCTTACCTGCTGGCCGTGATGGTCGGCGGTAATGGTGTTCAGCGGCACGGTCTGCTCGCTTAAGACAATCTCGAACGCTTCCAAGGGGTGTTGGCTGAGATAAAGGCCCAGCAGTTCACGTTCCCAGAGCAGCTGTTCATGGTTGCTGACGACGGTTGGCGGCAGCTGTAACTCCAGACGAGCCTGCGGCAGAACGGCGTCCGCCTGATCACCGAAAATATCCGTTTGGCCGCTGCTGGCCTGCCTTTGCAGACGAGCGGAGTAGGCCAGAATCATATCCAAGTTGTGCAGCAACGTGGAGCGGTCGCCGAAGCGGTCAAAAGCACCGGCTTTGATCAGGCTTTCCAGAGGTTTGCGGTTGACGACGCGGTTACTGACGCGGCCAAGGAAGTCCTCCAGGCTGGTGAATTCGCCATCGTGGCGAGCCCGCAAAATCTCTTCGACGGCGCCAGTGCCGACGTTCTTGACGGCGTTTAGGCCAAAACGGACCTGCTGGCTGCCGGGCACGACGGCGAATTCCACGAAAGACTCGTTGATGTCCGGCGGCAACACGGTTATGCCCATGTGTTTACATTCCGTGATCTCAATCGCCAGCCGGTCGGTATCGTCATAGTCGCTGGTCATCAAGGCCGCCATGAAGGCCGCCGGGTAACGCGCTTTCAGATAGGCGGTCTGGTAGGCGATCATCGCATAGGGCGCGGAATGGCTCTTGTTGAAACCATAATCGGCAAAGGCTTCTATGCGGATCCAGAACTTTTCGGCGAAAGCGCGGGTGACCTGGCTATGCTTGATCATGCCCTCGACGAACTCGGCTTTCATCTTGGCCATGGTGTCGCGCTGTTTTTTACCGATAGCCTTGCGCAAGGTGTCGGCCTGGCCGCCGCTAAAGCCGCACATTTCTTTACTGACCTGCATGAACTGTTCCTGGTAAACCAACACGCCGTAGGTATTGCCTAGGACGGCTTTCAAACCGGGGTGCTCATAAATGATCTTTTTGCGGCCATGCTTACGATCGATGAAGTCCTCGATAAACTGCATCGGCCCCGGCCGGTAGAGGGCATTCATGGCGATCAGGTCATCAAATTCGGTCGGTTTAAGTTGCTTTAGGTAGCGCTTCATGCCGGCAGATTCAAACTGGAAGACTCCAGTGGTGTCGCCACGGCGGAACAGATCCAAAGTCTTATCGTCATCTAGCGGAATGGCGTTGATGTCGATGTCATCCTTGTAAACGCGCTTAATGATGCGCAGCGCGTTATTTATGATGGTCAGGTTAGAAAGCCCCAAGAAGTCCATCTTCAGCAAGCCCAGCTCGTCAATCGGGCCCATCGAATACTGCGTAGCCACCACGCCTTTCTGGGCCATTTCCAATGGCGCGTAGCAAACGATGTCTTCCGGCGCGATGACCACTCCGGCCGCGTGAACCCCGTGGGATCGAATAGTGCCCTCCAGCTGCATGGCCAGGTCAAACACCTGATGGGCGGTTTGGTTGGATTGGTATTCCGCCTTAAGATCACGGTTCTGCTTGAGCGAAGTAGCCAGCGGTATATGACGGCCCTGGACCGGCGGCGGAATCATCTTGGCCAGGCGGTCAGCCTCGGCGTATGGCACCTGTAAAACCCTGGACACGTCACGCACGGCGTTGCGGGCGGCCATCCGGCCAAAGGTGACGATGTTCGCGACTCGCTCCTTGCCGTACTTTTCGACGCAGTACTGAATAACCTCGTCGCGGCGGTTATCCTGAATGTCAATGTCGACATCCGGCATGCTAATGCGGTCGGGGTTCAAAAAACGTTCGAACAGCAGTTCGTACTTGAGCGGGTCAATCTCGGTAATCTTCAGGGAATAGGCGACGATAGAACCAGCGGCGCTGCCCCTCCCCGGGCCAAAGACAATGCCTTGGTTCTTGCCCCAACCGACGAAGTCAGCGATGATTAAAAAGTAACCGTTAAAGCCCATCTGGCCGATGACGCCAAGCTCAAATTCCGCTCTTTCCAGCACCTCTTTAGGCAGGGTCTTTTTAGCTGCCTCGACAGCTAAAGCGGTGGCTTTTTTATCGCTGATCGGCTTGCCGCCTTGCCGGCCGTAGCGCCAGGCCAGACCGCGATAAACCGACTTTTCCAGATAAGATTTTTCTGTTTCGCCTTTTGGCACCGGGAATTTGGGGATTAGGATTTTACCTAATTCGATCCTCAGGTCGCAGCGGTCAGCGATCACTCGGCTGTTGGTGATAAAATTCGGGTGCTCGCTGCCCCAGCGGTCGATGACTTCTTCGGGCTTGTTAACGTGCAGGTCGAATTCCTTGAGGCTCATGCGCTTTTCGTCACTCAAGAAAGAACCGGTCTGGACGCAAAGCAGGATTTCGTGGGCATCTTTATCGCCAGCCTCTAGATAGTGGGCGTCGCAGGTCACCACGCAAGGTATATTCAGCTCCTCGCCCAGACGTATCAACTGGTCGTTAATGACCTTTTGCTCGGTCCAGTGACCGGGATGTTTGGGATGACCGTGGTCCTGGATTTCTAGATAGTAACGGTCGCCGAAAGCTTGTTTGTACCACTCCGCGGTCTTTTTGGCCTGGTCGTACTGACCCTGGCGCAGCGCGTCACCGACTTCGCCGCTGGCACAGCCGCTCAGACAAATCAGGCCCTCGTTATGCTTAGCCAGCAGCTCGCGGTCAATTCGCGGCTTATAATAAAAGCCCTCGAGGTTGGCGATAGTCGAAAGCGCCATCAGATTCTGGTAACCTTCGTGGTTCATGGCCAACAAAATCAGGTGGTAATATTGCTTGTCCTTGCCCGGTTCTTTGTCGTATAGGCTGCGGGCCGCGACGTAGGTCTCCATGCCAATGATAGGCTTGACGCCGGCACTCGTAGCTTCTTTGTAGAATTCAATGGCACCACTAAGCGTACCGTGGTCGGTCATAGCCACAGCCGTCATGCCGCTGTCCTTGACGCGTTTAATGAGCGCGGGCACCTTCGTCAGGCCATCCAGCAAGCTGTACTGGGTGTGGTTGTGCAGATGCACGTAATCACTAGCTTTCAACGCGTGTTTTTTTGCCGCCAAACCGCCTCCCTCAAGACGTACTTTTCTTCCTCAATTATACGCTTTGGCCTTGACCTGCCGAAGTTTAACTTT